>CAZIRN010000068.1:0-10808 GCA_964541495.1 uncultured Rikenella sp.
GATTATGCCCCTGCATCAGAAAGCAGGAGATAAGATTGAAATTGTTATGGAAGTGAAAGCAAATTCCGATGAGGGTTTCGACAGAACAACTCTTGATGCAAAAGTAAAGGAAACCTTGCACCAGACCGGTACGGAAATAGAAAAGTGGGAGGAGAAATAGAGTAGTTATTGTTTATTAAATGCAAGATTTTTTAAAATTATTTTATAACTATTCTCTGGTTTCCTTATCAATATTACTCAGCATTGTTTTAAAATCTGATGTATTTATAAGAGGTAAGAAATAATCCTCGTATGGAGTACCTGCGGTGTAAGAAGCAAGAATTCCTCTTGCCGTTGAGTAGGTTACACTTAATAAAGTAATCAAAAAGTCATCAGGGATATTCACCTGGCCTTTTTCGTCCTTAATCAACACTTTCTCATAACCGATAAGCTTGAATTCACATTGAATCGTCGATCCAAACAATTTCAGAGGTTCAGTGCCTTCTGTTCGGTAGAAATAATCAATTCCTAATTTAATTGAAAGAATACCTGTTGTATTATAGTTAAATTCTATCTGAAAATTTCTTCGAATTCCAATTTTATCAATTTTTCTTACGATTATAGGAAATGCATCCCAAATTTAGCATTTTATAAATTACTTCTCATACTTATTGATTTTAAATCCTGAACTTAGTCGTAGAATTCATTTAAGTTTTTCGCTATGTTTGACGAAAAATTTATATGATAAAAGAAATCAAAATTTCGGAACTCGATCCTGAAAAATTCATTGCTGAAAAAGTCAGGGAGATAAAGGAAACTGTTGGCAACGGAACTGCAATAAATGCTCTTTCAGGCGGCGTTGATTCGTCGGTTGTAACAATGCTTGGCCACAAGGCACTGGGAAGCAGGTTAAGGAGTGTTTTCATTCAGAACGGTCTGATGAGGGAACGCGAGCCCGAGTCGGTTGTGGAGACGTTTGGAAAACTTGGCGTTTCAGTTGAAATTATTGATGCCCGGAAGGAATTTCTCGATGCACTAAAGGGGATTACTGATCCTGAAAAGAAGAGGGAAGCAATAACTCAAACTTTTTATAAAAAGGTTTTCGGCCGTATAGTAAGGGAAAGCGGAGCAAAGTTTCTTCTTCAGGGAACGATTCTTACCGATGTTGACGAAACCGTTGCAGGCATAAAACGTCAGCATAATGTTTTTGCACAGCTAGGCATTGACCCTGAGGAAGCGTTCGGATACCAGATTATCGAACCCATTATACAGCTTCGTAAAGACGGGGTGAGGATGGTCGGTAAAGCACTTGGTCTGCCTGAGGAAATTTTCAACCGCATACCTTTTCCTGGTCCTGCTCTGGCTGCCCGTATTATAGGCGAGGTAACGGAAGAAAAGCTCGAAATTGTAAGAAAAGCCACTCGCATTGTTGAAAATCTCCTTAAGGGAACCGGAGCGTTTCAATATATGGCAATATTACACGGCGACCGGGTAACTGGGATACGGAACGGAAAACGTGATTTCGGGATGCAGTTAGAAGTGCGCTGCTGGGACAGTACAGATGCCCGAACTGCAAAACCAACCCCTCTGACGTTTGACGTTCTCGAAAAAGTGGCTTCGTCAATTTTGGACGAACTTCCTGGAGTTGTTTCAGTTACGTATAACATAGCACCCAAACCACCCTCAACAATCGAAGCAGTTTAAGGCGATCCAGATTGAAAATATTAAAAATATTATCAAAAAAATTAAAATTTTCAATCTCAATTTATAATTTTGCCAAAAAATTTTAAAAACTATTTTTTGATGCCAAAATACTCTTACGATAAAGATAAAATAAAAGTTCTTTTGCTCGAGGGTATTCATGAAAATGCAGTGAAGCTGTTCACTGAAAATGGTTACACCAATATAGAATATTACAAGGAAGCTTTGACTGGCGACGATCTGGAAAAGAAACTTCAGGAAACTTACATAATAGGTATCAGAAGCCGTACTGAGTTACGAAGAGATATTCTTCATAATGCACCCAAGTTGTTTGCAATAGGATGTTTCAGCATCGGAACCAATCAGGTTGACCTTTACGATGCAAAAATGCTCGGAATTCCGGTTTTCAATGCTCCTTTTTCCAACACTCGTTCTGTAGCTGAGCTTGTCATTGCCGAATGTATAATGCTGTTACGGGGTGTCCCTGAAAAGAATGCTCTGGCACACAAAGGTGTCTGGATGAAATCTATGGGCAATGCGGTGGAAGTGCGGGGGAAAACGCTCGGAATAATCGGTTATGGGCATATCGGCTCCCAGGTCTCTATTCTTGCTGAGAGCATGGGGATGAATGTCATTTATTATGATATAGTTAAGAAACTAAGTCTTGGAAATGCGAAACCGGTTCAGTCACTCGAAGAGCTTCTTAGAAATTCTGATGTAGTAACCCTTCATGTGCCTTCGACGCCGCTGACAAAGAACATGATTTCTGAAAAAGAAATTGCCATGATGAAAAAGGGCTCATGCCTGATAAATACTTCTCGTGGCGATGTTGTGGATTATAAGGCAGTTGCCGATGCATTGAAGTCAAAGCACCTTAGCGGCGCCGCTGCCGATGTATTTCTTAAGGAGCCGTCCTCTAATGTTGAACCTTTCGAGAATGAACTCCAGAAATTTGATAATGTTATTCTTACTCCGCATATAGGCGGCAATACAAGTGAAGCACAGGCAAACATAGGGCTTGAGGTTGCAGAAAAACTTGTGAAATACAGCGATACAGGCTCTACAATCGGGGCAGTAAATTTTGTTGAAATATCGCTTCAGCCAAACTGTTCAAAACAAAGGTTCTTGCATATTCATAAAAATGTTCCGGGAGTGATGCAGGAAATAAACCATTTCTTTTCTTCAAGACACATAAATATTTCCTCGCAATATCTTCAAACTGACGCTGATATAGGTTATGTGATAATGGAAACCGAAAGCGAACTCGATCCATTGGTAATAAACGACCTGAAAAAAATACCAAATACGATACGTGTTAGAATGATATATTAAATAATGCATTCCTGGATATTTTCGAAAATGGGTCAGGAAGAAGTTAAAAATGTCACAGTTAGGAAAAATACTCATAGTTACTGGTGTTATTCTTGTAATTGCAGGACTTATAATATATTTTGCCGCCGACAAATTGAGCTGGCTTGGACGGTTGCCGGGCGATATTCGTATTGAAAAGGGGAACGTAAGGTTTTATTTCCCGATAACCACTATGATTATTTTAAGTATTATATTATCACTGATTTTATGGATTATAAGAAAATTATTTTAAAATGTGAATAAGCCCAATAAAAATGATAACATCTTTTTCTTCGAAGCATCAAGACTTTACTTCAATCTAAATAAAAAGGATGCCAATTAAGGCATCCTTCCCTTGTTAACTACTAACCCTAACCAATTAACCTGAAAACAAATTACATAACACGCAATATCAGATATTTTATTTTTGCTTTATGGGAGCCATTGCATTTCTCTCTTCGAGCCATTTCTTCTGTTCAGGAGTAAGTACTTTCAAAACATTGTCCCGGTAATTCTTTCTCATCTTTTCTGCTTTCTTCTGGTTTTCTTCGCGGAAAGCTTTCATCTCTTTCCGAAAATTCTCTGTTAGTTTGTCAATTTCTTGCTTTTGTTTTTCGGTAAGGTCTGGAATCCTTTCAATAGTTGGTCTTTCATTCCATCCTGGTCTCCTGGTCGGAGGGGGCAACATGAATCCATATCCACGGAAACCAAAAAATTCAGGACCATAAAATGGTGGTGGAACAAATCCTCTGCCTGGTCTATAACCGTAAAAATGCCAGGCACCCATATAACCGGGGAAGTAACCCCATGCACCTCCTCTATAACCTCTGCCTCTGAATCGGGCTGTGTCATTTTGCATCATTCCTGGAGCTCGCCTCATCTGCATATTCATGTCCGACCTCTTCATTCTGATTGAGTCATCCATCCGTCCAATTCCCCTCTGGCCATACAGGGTTGGAATACCTGCAGTCAGAACTATTCCTGCAATCAATATTTTTAAAATATATTTCATAGTCTTTAAAATTTAATTTTTTTCTAATTTATTTTCTGATTAGACATTTATTGAAATGAAAAAATTCCATAGTTTAGCATAATTAACATATTGTTAACATTTGAACATGATAAAAAATGCAACCTGTGAGATCCAGAGGCGGTTTATCTTTTCACTATATTAAATTAATAAAGTTTCTTATCCGACATTTTGCAGGATTTTGATAAATAGTTTCATGTTCGGGTTAATTTCTTCTTAAAATAATCCCTGATATTGAGCAAAAAAGAAATTATAAGGGAAGAGATAAACACAACCAGAGTAAATGTATCAACCAGATTGGGGTTAAAATTGAGTCCTGTGATTCTGTCGGCAAGATATTTGATATAGGAATTGGGCAGATTTGTCTTTCCCAGTTTCTCAAGCACTCTGAAATGCCAGTCGGTAAATGGGCAGTAGCCGGGCACTCCGACAATCATACCAAGGAAAAGCCATGAAGAGCCGGTAAGAAGAAGTGTGATAAGGTTCAGAACTCTTGTTTTCTTCCATGCCCAGCCTATGATATTGAAAATTGTAAGAGAGGTATGGAATATTACAAAGAAAATATCGAGAACGGAATATATCATTCCTTTCAATTCAGACCTTTATGACCATATATTCTATCTCTATTTAACTCTATCCCTATGGAAGCTTATTCAACCCTATCTAAACTTGTGCAGGTAAAATATTATTATAATCAGATTGCTCTGTAGAAATAATAATTTATTTTTTCGATTTCAGCCATTGAAGGATAAGGATAGAATAACATTTCATCTTTTGCGCCAACATAGAAACCAGTCTCTATTGTTCGGTAGAGGAGGGTTCCCGTATAGATTCTCTGAACCGTTTTCATCTGTTTCATTTCTTCCGTTTTGATGATTTCGAGGCAATCGCGGAGATGAAATATTGAACCGTAAGGAAGATGCTCTGCTGAACCTTTAAGAGGGTCGGTCGCGAGTTCCCCGAGTTTGAGATCTACAAAGAACAATTTTGGAACATTTATCTGAAGAGAACCATCAGTGAGAACTTTCAGGAATTCATGAGGAGGTAAATTGCTTGCTATAAGTGGATTGACCGGACAAAGTTCCTGGTACAAAAACATGTTTTTTCCGGAATATTTATCCTTATCGTAATGGCCTTGTATAAGAGGCAGGACGTGACCTGTGTCGGTTGTAAGATAAAGATCCATCAAAGCGGTAAGCGGTATAGACTCGAGTACCCGGTAAATTGAAAGATAGACGGAACTTTTTGGTGAGCCGTCTTCCTTGGGAACACATTTTCTGTTGAGGTAATCAATGTTAATGAGATGCTTTACTTGCTCAAAGTCAACCTCAAAAAATATTATCTGGCTTTTATTCGATTTCTTTGTGCCGGTAGCCATATAACAGCCGAAATCTTCCGGAGGAAGCATCGAACCAATCAATGCCTCTGGCGCAGTTGTGAGATAAATGTATTTTTTCATAGCCTGCTAGTTTAGAAATTTTTACTTATATAACCCTTTTAATGTAAAGCTAATCAAATATAATAAATTACCAAACCAAAATCAAATTTTTCAATTACATAGAAGAAAGTATTTGCATTTAAAATTGCAATATTTAAAGAATAATTCAGAGTTATTGATTATTTTGAATTTGTTAGAATGAATTACTATTTATGTTTTCATTTTTGTTCCTTATAAGATTTAAAGCGCTGCCTGCTTTAAACCATTCAATCTGGGTTTCATTAAAGGAATGTTTTGCATATATTTCTTCCTGGCTGCCGTCAGCATGATGAAGTATCAGTCGTATTTGTTTCCCGGGAGATAACTCATTTAATTCGACTATATCTACTCTATCTCTTTCCTGGATTTTGTCATAATCATTTTTATCTGAAAAAGTTAAAGCAAGCACTCCCTGCTTTTTCAGATTTGTTTCATGTATGCGTGCAAATGATTTCGCCAGGATAGCTTTTACATTCAAATATCGTGGCTCCATGGCTGCATGTTCTCTTGATGAACCCTCGCCGAAATTTTCCTCACCCACAACTATTGAGCCCTGGCCCGATGCCTTATAAAATCTTGCAACCTGTGGTACTGGTTCATATTTTCCGGTAACCTGATTCATGACCAGGTTGGGTTGTCCGGTAAAAAAGTTTATTGCACCAATCATGTAATTATTAGATATATTTTCGAGGTGACCTCTGTATTTAAGCCAGGGCCCTGCCATTGAGATATGGTCGGTTGTGCATTTGCCTCTGGTTTTTATCAATAAATATAAACCTGTAAAATTCTTGCCGTTCCATTCCGGGAAAGGCTCTAAAATCTGAAGCCTGTCCGATGAAGGGTTAATTCTTATAGAAATGCCGGTTTTATCTTTTGATTTTTTCTGCAATCCTTCTTTCCTGTTAAGGAATCCTTTTGGAGGCAGAACAAATCCTGCAGGTTCGTTTAGTCTTATCTTTTCACCTTTTGAATTGGTAAGGAAATCAGTTAAAGGGTTGAAGGTCAGATCGCCGGCTATTGTCAGGGCAGTAACAATTTCAGGAGAGGCAACAAAAGCGTGTGTATTGGGATTGCCGTCGTTGCGCTTTGCAAAATTTCTGTTAAAAGAATGAATAATAGTATTAACATTATTATTTCCTGAGGATTTGCGCTCCCATTGCCCTATACATGGGCCGCATGCATTGGCAAATATCTTTCCGCCGGTTTTCATAAAAGTAGCCAGATATCCATCCCTCTCTGCAATGGAACGTATTTCTTCCGATCCGGGCGTTACTATTAATTCTGCTTTTGAATTAAGATTTTTTGACAATGCATCTTCAGCAACCGATGCAGCTTTTGAAATATCTTCATAGGAAGAATTAGTGCATGAGCCAATCAGACCGGCTTCGATTTTAACTGGCCATCCGTTTTTTGCCGCGGTCTCTTTCATTTTTGAAATGGGTGTTGCAAGGTCGGGAGTAAAAGGTCCATTGATATATGGCTCCAGATCGGACAGGTTTATTTCTAATACCTGGTCGAAGTATTTTTCGGGGTTTGCATATACTTCTGTATCGCCGGTAAGGTGTTCTCTTATTTTTCCGGCAAGGTCTGCAACTTCCCCGCGGCCTGTCGAGACAAGAAATTCCAACATTGATTCGTCCAATCCGAAAACTGAGCTTGTTGCTCCAATCTCTGCACCCATATTGCAAATTGTTGCCTTACCGGTGCATGAGATTGATTTTGCACCTTCTCCGAAATATTCGATTATGCAACCGGTTCCTCCTCTCACCGTCATCATTCCGGCCAGTTTTAAAATAATATCTTTTGGCGATGCCCATCCTTTGAGTCGGCCTTTAAGTATAATACCTGTCAGTTTTGGGAATTTAAGTTCCCATCCCATTCCCGACATAGCATCAACCGCATCGGCACCTCCAACCCCGATTCCTATCATTCCGAGGCCGCCTGAATTTACAGTATGAGAGTCAGTGCCTGTTATCATACCTCCCGGGAAAGCATAGTTTTCCAGAACTACCTGATGTATTATTCCTGAACCTGGTTTCCAGAAGTCAAAATCATATTTGTCACAGATGGAAGTCAGAAAGTCATATACTTCCTTATTGGTTGCCTGAGCCGACTTCAGGTCGGCTTCGGCTCCTTCCTTAGCCATAATAAGATGGTCGCAATGTACGGAAACAGGAACAGCCGATTTCAGCTTTCCGGCAGTAATGAACTGCAAGAGTGCCATCTGTGCAGTTGCATCCTGCATAGCAATCCTGTCGGGCGCAAATTCAACATAATCTTCACCGCGTTTGTACGGTATAACATAAGAAGTGTTAAATAAATGACTGTAAAGAATTTTTTCACTTAAAGTCAAAGGCCTGTTAATAACTTTTTTAATTATTGAGATTCTTTCAGGCAATCTTTCATAAAATGATTTTATTATTCCGAAGTCAAGGACCATATTATGTTTATTATAACATTGTTACCATTATCTTTTCAAATCCTATTTTTGGAAGGCAGAGATAGATAATTATGAAGTTTATTTTGTAGTTTCATTTTTAATCTCATTAGGGGTTAATTCCCCGCAGCTTGCTGCGGAATTGAGTCCAGAGCTTGCTCTGGGGTTCATACCATTTGATTCATGTTTGTTTCATGGCTCAGTAAATAACGGGAAGTCTGAAGTATAATCTTCAGCAACTATCATTTATAACATATTTTTCTGTACTGCTTCTGCCGTAGTCCCGATTTATCGGGACGAAAGTGGAGATAAGGGGAATCGAACCCCTGACCTCGTGACTGCCAGTCACGCGCTCTAGCCATCTGAGCTATATCCCCATAAAGCTTCGTAAATGTATAAAAAATTAAAAATAAAAGCATATTATTTATTAATTTTGCACCTCCAAAACAAAATAATTGTTTTGTTCGTTTAAAATTATAGTCAGTCTTGAAAATTACGGCACTAAATTTGTATTTTATATGCCACATTTTTAAAAAATTACATTAGAGTTATACAAGAGGGAGAATCATTTTTAAAATGGCGAAAAGAAAAGGAATAGTGAATTTTAATGATATTGTTTTTGAAAAAAGAAATAAGGAATACGGTGCTTATGTCTTACGCAAAAAGTATAATTCTCTTTTAATCAAAGCAACAATTGTCGCCATTTTAATTGTTTCAACCATTGTAATTATACCATATATAAAAAGTATTAAAAAACCTTATACAATAGGGCAGGGTTCTGGAAGAAATTATGTTTACTTGAATATGGAGAAGGTGAAACCTCCATCGCAAGAGGTTTACGTCCCGCCGGTTACTCCTGCACCACCTGCTCCTGCAGCTCAGCAAAATATTGTAAAATATGTTGCTCCGGTTATAATTGATTCTGTTGCCGTAAATGAATTTACATTACCGCCGGTTGATGAAGTGAAGATTTCGGAGGAAACTACTTCCGAAACATTTTCAAATATGTCGGGGACAGGAGGGGATGAATTATTCGGTGAGGGAAACGGAAGTAATACTCCTTATGATTTTTTCATCCTCGAAGTGCCGCCGAAATTTATGGGAGGTGACCTCGAAAAATTCAGAGAATGGCTCAGGAAAAGGGTCGTTTATCCTCAGGAAGCTCAGGAAAAAGGTATCCACGGGAAAGTTTATCTGACCTTTATCGTTGAACGCGACGGAACAGTCAGTAATGTCAAAGTGGTTAAAGGTGTGGACAAAATACTCGACGATATAGCAAAAAAGGCAATTGAAGAGTCTCCACCATGGACTCCCGGCTTTCAAAGAGGCAAACCTGTAAGAGTCAGATTTTCTATTTTTTTGAACTTCGAACTTTAATTTACAGCCAGATAAATATTTATATTTTTATATTAAAAATTTTATTAATTTTATTATCTGTATAGATATTCTATTTAATATGAAAAAGCTAATACCGATAATTTTAATTGTTGTATTTGTCACTTCAGGCTGTGGATCTTCAAAAAAGCAAATGCAGAAAGGGAACTATGGCAATGCCGTAGAACTGGCAGTGAAGCAATTACGTAAAAATCCTGATGATGCAAAACAGAGAACTATTCTCGAGAATTCTTATAAAATAGCTAATGAGCAAGATATTGAAAGAATAAGATTTCTGAAAATGGAAAGTAAACCAGGGAACTGGGATGAGATTTATATTATTTATAAACGACTTTATGACAGACAGGCACTTGTTAGAACAGTTCCGGACTTCAATGTACCATACGTTGATTATATGCAGGAAATGATAGAAGCAAAACGTAAGGCTGCTGATTATTATTATGCTCACGGTATGGAGCTAATGAAAAACCAGATGAAAGAATCATATCGTCAGGCTTTTGCTGAATTTGTCAGAGCAAAGGAATATGTGGGCGATTATGAGGGTATAGATAATAAAATAGCTGAAGCAAAATATCTGGGAATGAGTCGTGTACTTGTTTCAGTACAAAACAAGTCGGTTATCAGGTTCCCAAAGGAATTCGAAGAAGATCTTCTTGCACTTAATCTGCCTGCGCTGAATTCAGATTGGGTCGAATATTATATTGAGGTACTTAATCCGGATATACAGTTTGATTACTTTATTAATGTTAATATTTTGAATGTAGTTGTTGGCCCGGATCAAACAGCCCAGAGAGATTCGGTAGTGAAGAAAGAAATTGAAGACGGCTTCACTTATGTTCTGGATAAAAAGGGAAATGTGATGAAGGATTCACTCGGCAATGACATAAAGATGCCGAAATATAAAACTGTTCAATGTGCGCTAATTGAAACTGTTCAACAGAAGGTATGCCGCATAGAAGGTGATGTAGAGTTGATTCAGGCAAATCCTGGCAAAGTATTGAAAAAGGATCCGATAGGGGCTCAGTCAACTTTTGAACATGTTTCTGCACGGGCGCTTGGTGACATTAATGCCCTTTCACCCGAGCAGGTCGAAAGAACAAAGTCTCAGCCGTTGCCTTTCCCGAATGACATTGAAATGGTTATGCGATGTTCGGAATCACTAAAAATGGCTATAAGGGGAGCTATAACAAATGACCGGAGGTTGATA
The DNA here is from genome assembly GCA_964541495.1 of uncultured Rikenella sp. Taxonomy (GTDB): domain Bacteria; phylum Bacteroidota; class Bacteroidia; order Bacteroidales; family VadinHA17; genus LD21. The sequence goes on from CAZIRN010000068.1 coordinate 10,577, forward strand.
ATATAACAACAATTTAGTTTTTGGAACTTAAGAGATTGAGAGCGCCAGCAAAGAGAATTGTCAGTACTGAAAGCAGAAGGGAGAGGGCAGTACTTATAGGCGTAATACATCCTGGCCAGAGTGAAACCGAAGTAAACGATTATCTTGAGGAGCTGCGTTTTCTGGCATATACGGCCGGTGCAGAAACCCTGAAAACATTCATACAAAGAATCGATTCACCCAATCCCCATTC
>CAZIRN010000069.1:0-10674 GCA_964541495.1 uncultured Rikenella sp.
CAGCGGACGCTTTGGTAAATGGCTCGAGAATCTTGTTGACTGGAACCTTTCCCGTTCACGTTTCTGGGGAACACCTCTTCCGATATGGATGACAAAAGACCGCAAGGAAGAGAAATGTATAGGTTCGGTGACGGAACTTAAGAATGAGATAGAAAAATCAATAAAAGCCGGTTTCATGAATAAAAACCCACTTGGGAATTTCAAAGAAAATGATTTTTCAAAGGAGAATTACTGTACGTTCGATCTCCACCGTCCATTTGTTGACGAGATAATTCTGGTGAGCGATAGCGGCAAAGAAATGTTCCGCGAACCCGACCTTATTGACGTCTGGTTCGACTCCGGATCTATGCCTTACGCTCAGGTTCACTATCCTTTTGAAAACAAGGAAAATTTCAGCGAGATGTTCCCCGCCGATTTCATAGCAGAAGGTGTGGATCAAACAAGAGGTTGGTTCTTCACACTTCATGCCATTGCCACAATGATATCCGAATCGGTAGCATTTAAGAATATCATATCAAACGGACTTGTGCTGGATAAAAACGGGAATAAAATGTCCAAGCGGCTTGGCAATGCAGTTGATCCGTTCGAAACCATAGAAAAGTACGGTGCCGATCCGTTAAGATGGTACATGCTTACCAACTCCCAGCCCTGGGATAATCTTAAATTCGATGTCGCAGGCATAGATGAGGTCATAAGGAAATTTTTCGGAACTCTTTACAATACTTATGCATTTTTTGCTCTTTATGCAAATATTGACGGATTTGATTACAGCAAAGCCGATGTTCCGGTAAGTGAAAGGCAGGAAATCGACAGATGGATAATTTCACTTCTCAATTCCCTTGTTAAGGAGGTAAGAAACTGTTACGATGATTATGATCTTACACGTGCCGCAAGAGCAATACAGGATTTTGTGACAGAAAATCTGAGCAACTGGTATGTCAGGCTTAACCGTAAACGGTTCTGGGGCGGCGAACAAAATAAAGATAAGCTGGCGGCTTATCAGACCTTATACACATGCCTCGAAACAGTTAGTAAACTTGCTGCACCAGTAGCACCATTTTATATGGACCGCCTGTTCATCGATCTTAACAGTGTGACCGGCCGTCATGTAGAGGACTCGGTACATCTGACGCTCTTCCCCGAATATGACAAAAAGCTTATAGATAAAGAGCTCGAGGCAAGAATGGATATTGCCCAGAAGATATCCTCGATGATTCTTGGGATACGAAGGAAAGTGAATATAAAAGTCCGTCAGCCTCTGGCAAAGATAATGCTACCTGTGACCGATGAAGCGTTTGTGGAAAGGTTCGAGTCGGTCCGCAATCTTGTGCTTGCAGAAGTCAATGTTAAGGAAGTAGAATATATTGACGGCACTTCGGGCATTGTAAGAAAAAAGATTAAGCCCAACTTTAAGGTTCTTGGACCACGCTATGGAAAGCTTTTGAAAGAAATAACATCTGCCCTTGCCGATATGAGTCAGGAAGACATTATATCTTTCGAAGCAACCGGCAGAAAGAGTTTATACATTAACGGCATACCTGTTGAGCTGACCCTTGATGATGTCGAGATAATTTCGGAAGATATTCCTGGCTGGCAGGTCGCCACCGACGGCAAGCTGACCGTGGCTCTGGATATAACCGTTACCGATGAGCTTAAGTACGAAGGCATAGCAAGGGAATTTGTGAACCGGATTCAGAACCTGCGCAAGGAGAGCGGCTTCGATGTCACCGACAAGATAAAGGTGTTTATTGAAGATAATGATTTTGTAAGGGAAGCCGTTAAAAGGCATTCGTCATACATAGGCTCGCAGACGCTGGCAAAAGATATTTCACTTGTACCATCACTTCAGAGCAGCAATGTAAGGGAGATTGATATTGATGATGTGACGGTAAAGGTAGAAGTGGCTAAGTCAGGTGAGTAGTTGTTTATTGTTTCTGTTTTGTTTTTGCCTCTATACTCAGTGTAGCGTGCGGCACCGCACGTAGTCTTTCTTTTGAGATTAATTTTCCCGTTTCGCGGCAGATACCGTAGGTTTTATTCTCGATTCTTATCAGTGCTGCCTGAAGGTGTTGTATGAATTGCAGCTGGCGTTGCGCCAGTCGTCCGGCTTCCTCTTTAGAAAGTGTTGTGGCTCCCTCTTCCAGCACTTTGAAAGTTGGAGAAGTGTCCATTGTGTCGTTACTCTCTTCGTGTGTGATACTCGATTTGAGTATTTCATAATCTTTCCTGGCTTTTTCTAATTTTTCGAGGATGATCTGCCTGAACTCCTCGAGTTCCTCGTCTGAATATCTTGTCTTTTCAGCCATGGCTTTATGATTTTAATTACCGGGCAAAGATACTTATTTTTTATATTAAGAAAAACAAGAAAAAATATCTATTTATTTAAAGGCAAAAGATATTGTTATTTAAGAAAAGATTTAAAGACTTAATTACTTCTGGCGTTTCTAAACATTATATTCCAAACCGACTTAAAGAAATATTTAAAATCTGTAAAAAATGGATTTTTATCGTACTCATCCAGATACTTCATTTCTGAGGCCTGTATCTCCTCGAGATCGGAAGGTATATCGGCATAAAAAGGAGGGATAAGTCCGGGTTTGTATTTAATTCTTCTCTCCTGTATTTCTTTATTATAAAGATTGAAATATTGTTTGCTAAGAGGCCTCACGCCAACAAGTTTAACGTGTCCCTTGAAAAGATTGATGAACATAGGCAATTCATCAATAAACACTTTTCTGCAGAAAGCACCCCATGTCGTCACCCTGAAGTCATTTTTGAACTTGCCACCTTCCTCTAAATCATAAAGTTTATAGACATAATCCTGTATGTATTCAGAATATGGATGCATTGTCCTTAGTTTATAGATTTTTATTATCTCGCCGTTTTTGCCGACCCTTGGAAGGGCAATAAGAGGACCATAGATATTCCCGTTTCTCGGCAAAGGATTTCTTTCTTTCATTGCTTCTATGCACAGTTTGTCGCCGAGGAATGATTCGGAATTTATGCTGAAGCCCCCTCTCGAAAGCCGCCCGAGAGCCTCTGCCCTTGAAATAACGAAATTTTTTCCTCCTGAGAGAGTATAATAGACGGGACGAGTAATTTTGAACTTTGGCAATACTCTTTTGAAAAAGAAATCGAAGAAATATAATATATAGTTTAAGCCTGGAGGAAACTTTTTAAGAAATTTTTTCTTTCTCTGGTCTTTTGTTTCCACACAGCAGAAAAAATAACCACCATATTCAAGCTTTCCATTAACGGCATCTATGAAATTATCAAGTTCTTTAATATCGTTTATTTTGTGTAAGTTGATTAGGTAATTATAAGTTTTCTCCGGCAGACTGACTATATTGAATGTAGTAGTTGTTGACAGAACGGCTGTTCTTCCGTTAAGTTTACCTCCGGCTGTTTCGGCTATTGCCCGGGCCATTTCTAAGCCACATTCTTTTTCTATAGCTTTCACTATTTCAGGATTGGCCATTACACTATCCGCAGTTCTTCCATTTTTACCGTTGGCTTTTTTAACGAGTTCATATTCACTCGGTTTCTTAAGTTTTTTATATTTTTCGTATTCCTCATAATCCTGGACAGAAGCTCTCTTATAAGCTACGAAAAGGATGCCTGCCATCAGTTCGAGCAATGTGGCAACAATTGCAGTGCCCAGAACGACTGTTCTCGAATATGCGTAATCGCGGAAAACATAAAATATCAAAGCAGTTATGGATATTGATATGATGTTGCTGGAAATAACTCTGGCGAACAGCCCAGTGAAGCTTGTAATCTTACCTTTATTGATCTTTCCGTTGACAAAAGAAACGATTATCCATATTGTTGCAAGGCTTAAAAAGAATAGTGAATGAGAGGGGATATATTCTTTGAAACCTGATGGTTTTGTCAATACGACTAAAAGAAAAGATATTACAAGAATTAGTATCTCCGCGAAAATTGTAATGATTCTGAGATTCTTCCGCTTCATCAGAGTTTCAATGGATTTATAGCAATTCAAAAATAAAAGAATTATTCATGCAATCAATAAGACACGTTTTTATATTATAAAGTTGCAGAAAAAAATGTGTTCAGAATCCCCAGATGAATCCAGCATTTAAAGTATTCTTTTTGCCTTCGAAAAAATCAGGAGACCATCTTTCATCTCCTGATATATTGCCTGACGAAATAGCAAGCCATATATAAAGGTCATTTATTATCTGATAATCTGCTTTAAGTCCGATATTTCTGTTATGCCATTCGATTGATGCCAGCGGTGGATTGCCTGTTCTGCTGCCACCAGCTTCTGTATAATCAGGGCCTCTCACTGCATCAATAAACCAGAATTCAGTGCTTAATCCCCTTATAGGTTTGTATTGAATGCTAATGAACCATTCACGTGAATTGTCTTTTAGATAATGCCCCAGGTTATAATTGTTCGACTCGAATGTGAGTGTCGGCACATAATGTCTGAAAGTAAGCGGGTAATTGTATGTAAATTCAACGGTGAAAAACAGGTTATTTACAGGAAGGTCTGTTAACCTCATTCCGCCTTTCCAGCTTATAAAATTCCATTCATTCTTTTTAAATATTCGTTTTACCGATAGCTCATCAACAAAAAGAGTTGCGTAAAGATGAAAATGTTTTATCTCTCTTGAGCTGATATCGAAAAACATCTGGGAATTCATATTGTCTATTCCTGAATTGACTGAGTGATCAACCGACTTGTAAAAAAACACAGGGACAAGGTATGCAGGGAATAAACCAAGGTCGGTATAGATTATACTGTTTCCCGCTGAGATATTCAGGTATTTCAGCGGTGTAATGGTAAAAAGATTTGCAGCAATGAATTTTTTATGATAGACCTCGCGGTAATCGGTTCCATAGCTGTTTGTTACATAGTAAGACCTGCTGCTGTCTATGACCATTGAGTTTAGCCAGCCGTGGAAGTAATTGAAATCGAACCATCTTACAGGCTTCAGATGAAGCCGCAGATGAATGTAAGAAGGGTTGTTGCCTCCGAAAATATTAGCACCGTGATAGTTGTTTCCCCATGTAAATTTATCTTTGACAAGCCCTATATTCCCCCATTTCCATGAATACGTCACTCCGCCCTGCATGTCGCTCCAGTCGGTTGAATTCTTGATATGTCCGCCTTCACGCTGTGTAAGGTATTCCGGCAGTCCGAGAAGCGGTTTTTCATGATTATCTCTCAGGGAAGCGTAGAAGCCCCATTTTGATATATAGGCACTGGCTGTAATACCGTTTTGCCAGTAAGTTGCGGTACCTGAGCTGTTATAAAAAATCTCACTTCCTGCCACAGGGTTCACTGTTATTGAAAAGAGCGAATCCTTATAATAAAATATATCAAATCGTTTTTTTCCGGTTTTGTAATTATTAAGTTCTTTACCGAAATCGAGCAGATAAAAGTCGAGTTCTTGCTTTTGCCGTATATTAAGGCTTCCTCTATTATTATCAGCTTCCTGCAGGAGCTGTGCGATTGTAAGACGGGAAAATGGTTTTACTGCAGAGTTGAGTGAAATGATATTTAAGCCGGCCAACTCGTCAAGAAACTCATATACTCCCCTGTTGTTTACCGGATGAGGCACCTCTTGCGGCAGAAGTGTAATATTGACGCATAAATTGACTAAAAATATCAGTAATATATTGTATATCTTTCTGTCTGACATATCTCATGCGTGCAGTGAACAAATATATTATTAATTATTGTATGTTATAAAGATAGTTGGCGGTGAGCCTCAAAATAGACTTATTTATGTTGCCGGTGAAAAATATTGGATTCATTACAAAATAGGAGTCAATTATTATTTTTGTATAATGTTAAATATTGATCAAAATGATTGTGTCAGATAACTGCAATCCTATGAATAAAGGCAATACACGGGAACTATCGAAAAAGTGGTATGCCGTTTATACAAAATCGAGGGCAGAAAAACAGGTATATAAGCGACTTTCCGAAACAGGCATAGAGACTTTCCTTCCTCTTCAGAAAACACTCAGATACTGGAGCGACAGGAAAAAGATTGTAGAGAAACCGCTCCTTTCATCATATATTTTTGTAAAGACAACGCCTAAGTTTTTTCCGGCTGTTTATAAAAGTCCGGGAGTTGTGAAGATTGTGACTTTTGAAGGTAAGCCGGTTTCGATACCGCAGTATCAGATTGATAATCTGAGGCTGCTTGTCAACAGCGATGCGGATGTTGAGGTTACAACGGAAAATTTCGAAAAAGGGGATATGGTTGAAGTGGTAACCGGAGCGCTGTGTGGGCTTAAGGGTGAGCTTATTAAGATTGGCTCGAAAAAACGTGTTATTGTACGGATTGACAGGATTGAACAAAATATTATAGTAGATATACCGGCAGCCTTTTTAAAGAAAACGGGCAAATCGGAATATAGTGAAAAATGAAGGGGAGAAATGTCAATTATTGTTTTTTCGTGCCTATGTATTCCAGAAGATTAACGCCTATTGCAAATTCATGATTGTTAAATGCTCCGGGTGCAACATCGAATGCAAGATTGAAATTGTATGCGATATCGAGCCCTTTTAAAATATTTATTCCAAGTCCGGCGCCGACAACAGCTGGATCGCGGAATACAACAGAGCCTCTGAATCTATTCATATAAACTACCTGTGTGGCAATCTCTAACTGACTTTTTACATATTTTCCTCCTCTTACAATCAGCAATGGGGAAACAGACCAGTTCTCATCAAAATCATAATGATAAATAGCATGGAACTGAAAATTGGATAAAGGATTATATTTTAATGGCACCTCTTTATAACTTGCATCGCCGAAGCTGATGTTGGAAAAAAGAAAGCCAGCCTCAAGGTTTTGCCATGTATAAAGCACCGAGAAATCGCTCATGAATTTAATCTTTGATTTCACGTCGTAGCTTATAAGTGAGGGATCGATCGTATAATCAGGGTCATTATAATACTCCGTAAGATTGATAGTATTATGATATAATCCTGCTGAAAGTCCGAAGTAAAGACTATGACCATCAGCAACACTTACTTTGTAGGAATATGAGCCGCTTACATAAAGATGTCTGAAAATTCCGGCCTTATCGTAAATCAACTTGCCTCCCACGCCGGCACCGTTCATAACAGGCAAACGATCGTTGTAAGTAATCCTGAGAGTTTTTGGCCCCCCACTTATTCCACTCCAGTCGCTCCGGTAGTCGGTTACGAGGTATTTTGGCTTAAACTGCCCGGCATACGATGGCATGATGGAGTAGCAATCCATATAGTAGTTTTCGGATAAAGGTGACTGCTGCGAAAAGACTTTACCTGTTACACCTATTATGCCGCTTAATATTATTATTATGACTGTTCTTTTCATTGGTATTTTATTTTTTGCTCAGAGCACAGAAAACGGAGTCACGAGAATCGAGAGACCTCTGTGCTTAAGTCGTGTACCTCAACGTACAATATTAACCGTTCCTTTTATAGTCCCTGCATTTTCAGTTTTAATAATAAAATAATACGCACCCTCAGGGAGCTGATTCCCGTTTGATGTGCCGTCCCAGAGGTTGTTATAATCGGGGTTGGAATAAACAAGTTTACCCCATCTGTTGTAAACTTTAACTTCACATTTTCCCCATGAAGCAAGATCGGGCAGTTCCCAGTAATCGTTAAATCCATCTCCATTGGGAGTGAAGAGGTACATAATGTCGCGGTGTGTGGAAATTATTTCCACATAAGCAAATGCTTCAGAGCCAAGGTAATTCTGATTGCCTTCGTTGAAAGCTCTTATCTGTACTCTGCCCCTTGATACTCCTGTAAGAACATTTTCTGAAACGGTTGCAATGTTGTTATCGGTGCTCTCGAAAAATACTTCAAGTCCGGCCGTTGAGCTTGCTCTCAATTGTGCGGTATCGCCGACCAGTAATGTGGCAGGAATCCTTGTAAAAGCAATAACCTGAGAGATTTTAGTTATAGTAAGCGTTCCGTTGATATAAGTATAATCGTAGTTATTATCGCTTCCACCCGAGATATTTATCGGGTAAGTTCCGGCAGGCGATAATTGTGTTGCTATGGTAGTTATCTCTGGAAGGACATCAAGAACTTCGATCGTTTCTCCGTTCACAAAACCTGTAACTGTATAGGAGAAATCAGGATTGGTAGTGTTATACTCTCTTGTTTCGTCATTGGCTTTGAAAACAAGAGTTCTCTTTTTTACAGTAAGAATTTGCTGCACATCGGGAGCAGGATTATAGTTAGAGTTTCCCGGTTGTGATGCAGTTATTGTTACTGTTCCAGCTCCGGTTATGGTTACTGTAATGTTTTGGACTATTGCAACTGATGGATTATCGCCTGTAAAAGTTACAGGGAGGCCTGAACTGCTCGATGCTGAGAGATTAAAGGGATCGTCGCCATAGGTTTTTACCGGCAGAGGCCCGAAGGTTATTGTCTGGTCAGCCTTGTTCACAGTAAGCGGTTGCTGTACATCAGGCGCGGGATTCCAATTACTGTTCCCGGGCTGTGAAGCGGTAATTATTGCAGTCCCTGCACCTGTAATTGAGACTATGTTTCCTGTAACTGAAGCAACAGAAGGATTATTACTCGAAAAACTCACTGTAAGTCCTGAAGTACTTGTAGCAGAAAGAGTAAAAGGAGGATCTCCATAGGTTTTAGCAGGCAGAGGACTAAAAGTTATTGTCTGGTCGGCTTTACTTACATTTAATGTCCTGATATATTGTGCAGGAGCATAAGTTGTATTTCCTGACTGGAAAGCTGTTATCTCCGATGTTCCGGCCGAATGTATTGTTAAAATATTTCCTGAAATGGTTGCCACAGCCAGGTTGGAACTCGACCAGGTAAATGCTGTAAGGCCGCTTGAAGAAGTGGCGGAAAGTGTGAACGGCGGAGTACCGTATTTTCTGTTAAGGTTTGTAGTGAAGGTTATTATCTGGGCTTTTAAAGTAACCGGTTCATTTGAAAAAGATTCGAGTAATCCTCCTGTTGTTGCTGAAACATCTCCTTTTGTGTATGAAACAAATACTGTTTCAGAACCTGACAAAGGAGAAGAAAGAGTAAGAACAATTGTATATGGATCTCCTGTTTTAAGTGCTGCAGAGCTGACAGTAACTGGTGCATCGTTGACTGTTACCGTGAATTGTGATTCTTTGCCTGCAGGGTTGTTCATTCTGTGGTCGAATCGCAGTTCGACATTCGGTACACGTGCAGTGTTGAGAAGATTCGGAATGCCGGGAGGATTAACGTTGATAGTTATTGTGGCCTCAGGTGATTCCCCGGTGCCATCGGAAAATTTGAACTTGAAACTGCCCGCGCCATTTCCTGTTCCGCCAGTAGCAACATAGATGACTGCAAATTGAGGGTTGGAAACAACTGCAGGAACTGAAGTTATCTGAGTAGTTTTCATCCCGTCGCTCACCTGCCATAATTGCCCTTGAAGAGGCAATGAGGTAATGGTAGCGGTTTTTGGACTTTCATCACCTCCGGTATATTGAAGGTTTATCAGCCTTTCATTGCCCTGAGTCACCCAAAATTCACGAGGTACTGCAGTAAGCGGGGGATTTGAGCTGGTTGTCAATTTCCGGTTTTCACCCCATGTGTTTGCTGTCGAATTCGATGAAATGACTGTCCAGTAATAAATATAATCAGCCGGAAGATCTGAGATGTCGTAATATAAGTTAGTTCCTGCATTATAGTAAACAGCATCGGAAAAATTAGACTGATTGCCGACCAGGAGATAATATTGAGTGGCATTTGTTGCTGCCGACCATTCGAATTTCACGTTGGTTCCAACAACTGCATTTTCAGCCGGGGATATAAGTTCCACGATGCCCGGATCGGGGAGAGATAGATTTGTTGTCAAAAATATTCCATCGTAAAGAGCATCGGTGTCAATTGTATAAGTACTTCCCGACGGAGTAAATGAAATGGCGTCTTCGGAATTTACAGCATCGCCCTCGTGAAAAGCAAAGAGTACTCCATCAGTGCCGTCATCATTTTCTATGCCGATTGTGGCACTGCCTCCGTGCGATAGCGGACTGTAGTTATCAACAATCAGCCTGTATTGTATCTGAATTTTATTGGAGGTTTCATAAAGTATCACTGAAAATGTGCCAAGAGGTGTGGGAGTGGGGTCAAATCCCATGTTTTTGAATTGAATAATAGATTTTCTGTTTGGAGAGGCACCAATAGTTTTATACATTATATTGCCACCATCAAGAATAGAAAGATTATCCCAGAAAGGAGCAATATAATTGTTTGGTGTTGAAGCAGTGGGGATAGTTACCTCCGTATTGTAAAACCCATCGGGATCAGTGAAGAGTACAAGACCATTTGCACTCACATAAAACTCAGAATAAGACTTTTCGAAAAAAGTGAATGTAAATCCTATTGGGAAAGGTCCGTCGGAACCAAGAGGTATGCTCTGTTTGAATCCTGTGGCTATAACTGTGCCATCGTAAATTGTTTCGGGTGGCTGGCTGAACAGGCAGTTATTAAACAATAAAATACTGCATATAATAGCTAACCTGGTTCTCATATTGTGAGTTTGAATGGTTTACATAATTATGACGATTTTGTCCTTAAAAAAGTTATTTGAATAATAAAATATTGAAATCATTATGCTAAAACAGTTAAATAGTCGTTCCTTAAAAAGTCAGTTTTTTCAATATTTTACCAAAATTAAGCAGTCG
>CAZIRN010000070.1:0-10648 GCA_964541495.1 uncultured Rikenella sp.
GTTGTTTACAAGTTCATCAATCCGAATGAAAATGAACAACTTGAACAGGAAGCTGTTAAAAACGGCATTCAACCGGTTATGATAAATGTACGTGAGAAAGATCAGGTTAAACAGCAGAAAGCTTATCTCGGTGCCGTTGTATCAATGGGCGAAGAAAAAGAAGTTATCCCCTTCTTTCAGCCAGGCGCTGGAATGGAATATTCTCTCTCATCAGCAATAAAAAAGCTGTCAGTGACTGAAAAACCCTCTATCGCTCTGATTCAGGGACATGGAGAGCCGCCTCTGAACGAAATAATTCAGGCATATACCCAACTAAGTGTTTTATATAATATCGAACCTTACGTTATTAACGACACTGCAGAAATACCTTCAAGATTCAAAACCGTAGCCATTATCCGGCCAAAAGACACTATCCCGGATAAAGACCTGAAAAGGCTCGATGAATATCTTGCAAAAGGCGGAAATATATTCCTTGCCTTCGACCGCGTCGAAGGGGATTTCTCGACCGTTACCGGACATGCTGTGAGCTGCGGACTCGAAGAATGGCTTCAAAGAAAAGGAATAATCGTATCCGAAAACTTCATTGTTGACGCAAGCTGTGGCTACGTTACACTTCAACAACAACAGGGAAACTTCATAATGAGCACCCAGATTCAGTTCCCATATCTGCCCGTAATTACAAAGTTTGCAGATAACCCTGTTTCAAAGGGGCTTGAATCGGTCAGCCTGCAGTTTGCAAGTCCTATAACCTTTTCAGGCGATTCGACTAAAAAATTCACACCTATAGCATTTTCTTCGGAAAAATCAGGCACTTTGAGGGCGCCATTATACTTTGATATCCAGCGGCAATGGAGCGAGGCTGACTTCCCTGCTTCAAATCTTGTAGTTGCAGGTATCTTGGAAGGAAAATTAGCCGGCAATGCCGACTCGAAAATGATAATAATAAGCGACGGAGATTTTGCAGTAAATGGCCCACGTTCGGGCAATCAGCTTCCTGAGGACAATATAAGCCTTCTTGTTAACTCTATCGACTGGCTCTCCGACGAAACAGGCCTTATGGAACTTCGTACAAAAGAGGTCACTTCCCGCCCTATAGATGAAATACCCGATTCCAGAAGAACATTCCTGAAATGGTTTAATTTCCTGGCACCCATAGTCATCATCATCGCTTATGGAATTATTAGATGGCAAATGAACCGCAACAAACGAATCAAAAGAATGGAGATAAGCTATGAGTAAAAGATTCGAAAACAAAAGACTTTTTTATGTACTGGGGATATTACTGATTATTCTTGCTATAACCTTTATAGTTAAAATCCCCCGTGAAAAATCAACTCTCAAAACCACTCTAGTCAGGTTCGATACAACCGAAGTCGAAAGAATTATCATTACTCCTAAAGCATCGGCAGGGGAGAAATTTGAATTTTTCAGAGATAATAAAACATGGAAGGTAAAACAGGGTGAAATTATATCAAAACCTCGTGATGGAGCAGTAGAGAACATTTTATCCGATCTTCTCTCAATCAAACCTTCTAACCTTGTATCGGTTAGCAAAGCCAAATGGCAGGATTATGACCTTACCGACAGCCTTGCCATAAGGGTGAGAGTGGAAAACAAAAAAGGCAAGGCACTTGCCGATGTTATGATAGGCCGTTTTTCTTATAAACCGGTAAGTAATCCTTATGGCGGCGGTTATGGAGGAAGCATTGACGGTATTTCTTATGTAAGGCTATACACTGAAGAACCTGTCTATGCTGTGGACGGTTTCCTTACTTTTTCTTTCAGCGGTGATTTCGACGACTGGAGGGACAAAACACTTATCCGATGCAAAGGCGACGACATCACTAAAATTACTTTCACTTTTCCTGCCGACAGCGGATTTGTGCTCGAGAAAAAAGAAAACAAGTGGTATGCCAACGGTGAACCTGCCGATTCGGCTGCAATAGCAAGCTATATCAACACTATAACATATACCGACGGAGAAAAATTTATCGAAAGTTTCAGGCCTGTCTCTTCACCTGTCTGCCAGACTCTTATAGAAGGAAATAACCTGCTAAATATCACTGTAAAATGCTATAGTGATGAAAATGGAAGGATAATCCTCAACTCGAGCCTGAATCCTGAAGCATTCTTCATTGACGAAAACAAAGATGTTTTCAATCAGATTTTCAAACCATTAAGTCATTTCAAAAATAAAAAATAAAACAGGCAGGCCATAGTTATAAATTCCATCCTGCCCGGTATTCACAATGGAGGTACTGATTTGCTTCAGGCAGGTTAGGGAAGCTAAAACTCTCAGGATCAAATTTAAGTATTACCGAACTCAGTTTTTCCTTCAAGGCTCTGCGTAAGGCTATATTCCCAAGCAGTACTGTTTCAGTTAGAGGGCCTGCCCATTCAAAGTCCGATCCTGCAGGTGCGCCTCCCTTACATGCAAGAATCCATTCTTTTTCATGACCGGGAGAAGAAGGTATGTAAGGCTTTGGAGGCATGTAAGATTTCCTCAGAGATTCAGGCAATATGATGTTATCCAGTATTTTACCCTTTTCTCCAATATAAAGGGTACCTCCTGCTCCCATCTTCATTCCTTCAGTAAGTTCCTCGAGATTGAATGGGCGCAGTCCTCCATCATACCAAACAATTGTAACAGGCGGCATTCCTTCCCTTGCCGGAAAACGGTAACGTACCATTGAAGCGAGAGGATATGTCTCATCGTTTACTATTGTTGAAACTGCTTCCACGCTCAGGGGGTATTTAAGCTTAAGTGCCCTGAACACAGGATCGAGCGAATGGCATCCTATGTCACCAAGAGCTCCTGTGCCGAAGTCCCACCATCCTCTCCATTTGAAGGGATGATATGCAGGATGATAAGGCCTCATAGGCGCAGGACCTATAAAAAGTTCCCAATCGAGGGTTTCCGGAATGTCAGGCTTTTCTTCCGGCCTGTTCACTCCCTGAGGCCAATATGTTCTGAATAGGCCGTTATTTGGCCGGTCGGTCCATACATGAACCTCATGTATAGGGCCAATTGCTCCATCCCAAATCATTTCCCTGAGTCTCCGCGGCCCATCCTCTGCCTGACCCTGATTCCCCATCTGAGTGGAAACCTTGTATTCCTTCGCTGCTTTTGAAAGCGCCCTTGCTTCGTAAACAGTGTGTGTCAAAGGCTTCTGTGTGAAAACATGCTTCCCTCTCCTCATCGCTTCCATACTTATTATTGCATGAGTATGATCGGAAGTGGCAACAATCACTGCATCAATATCCTTTTGGGAATCAAGCATCACCCTGTAATCCTTGTACTGCTTTGCCTGTGGATAAATTTTGAATACTTTTAAAGTAGCTTCATTCCAGTCAACATCGCAAAGGGCAACAATGTTTTCAGTTTTTGCAACATTGGCCAGATTGTTTCTCCCCATTCCCCCTATACCCACTCCGGCAATATTAAGCTTGTCGCTGGGTGGGGTATGACCAGTACCTGAAATAACATACGACGGAACGATTGTAAATCCAACTGCAGCCGCAGTGGATGTTGAAATGAATCCCCTTCGACTCATTTTTCCAGAGTTTTGATTTTTCATTGCATAATGTATTTAACCTGATTAATTTATAAAATTAAGAATAAATAAATAAATAAATTGAATTTCGTAAAAAAAATAAGATGACATTAAAACGTCGAAATCTAAACAAAAAGAAATGCTGAAGACTTTCAATTTTTCATTTGAATTATTTACCTTTATAAGGCAATTCAAAACTTACTGGTATGAAAAAGACAATAATTCTGCTGTTTACAATAATTTTATCATTGAACGGCTTTGGCCAGAACAAATTCAATGGCCTCGACATGAACATAGGCAACCTTTTCCGGTTGTCCGATGCTAAAACTCGCTCAATAAGCCCTGAGAACTTCACCGGCGAAAAAGGCAAAGGAGGTATGGCCGATCCTGCTGTCCAGGATAAACCCAACGTTGCCAATGCCTCCAGCGCAGCACGCGACCTTGGTAAAGGCTGGAAGGTAAATCCTTATATCAGAATAAAACCCGGCGAGACTTTCACTCTAGCTGAAATTACCGGCCCGGGCGCAATACAACATATCTGGATGACACCTACCGGCAACTGGCGTTTTTCTATCCTTCGTTTCTATTGGGACGATGAGACTGAACCTTCTATAGAATGTCCTGTCGGAGATTTTTTTGGAATGGGATGGGGAATATATGCACCATTATCATCCCTTGCTGTGTGCGTCAACCCTGGAAGTGCCTTCAACTGCTATTGGACGATGCCTTTCAGAAAGAAATGCAAAATAACAATGGAGAATATAAACGACACCGATCCCATGACGCTTTATTACCAGATTGACTACACTCTTACCGATGTCCCGGCCGACGCTGCCTATTTCCACGCGCAGTTCCGAAGGTCAAACCCTAACGAAACTTCTATCTATACCATTGCCGATGGCATCAAAGGAAAAGGCCATTATGTCGGAGTATATATGGCATGGGGCGTTCATAATAACGGATGGTGGGGCGAAGGAGAAATTAAGTTTTATCTCGACGGCGATAGTGAATATCCTACAATTTGCGGCACAGGCACCGAAGATTATTTCTGCGGGTCGTACGACTTCGGCACGAGGAAAAAAAATGCTGCCGGAGTTGAAGAAGTTAATTACACCGAATTCTGCACCCCCTATTCCGGCCTTACTCAGGTAATACGAGGCGATGGCCATTATAATGTCATGCAGAGATTCGGTCTTTACCGCTGGCATATAATGGACCCTGTGAGATTTGACAAAGACCTTAGAATAACCATACAGGATCTTGGCTGGAGAAAAGGCGGAAGATATCTGGCCCAGAAATCGGATATCTCATCTGTTTGCTTCTGGTATCAGACCGAACCTCATGCCAAATTTCCGAAACTCCCGGGCTGGAAGGAACTTGAGATATATTAGCCTTGATGTAATAATGAGTAAAAAATAGCACACAACCTATACCTCTTTATCTTTCACATTTTTGAACTATTTCAATATGAAAAACAAATCAAATTCACCGGTAACACCTGACAGCAGCCGACGCAAATTCATTACTACTTCAGCTGTTGCCGCACTTGGAGCCCTTGGTGCGGGAAAGATACTTACTTCCTGCAGCGAAAGTGGTTCCACGGAAAAAATAAAAGCGCTCCCTCCCATGCCAGAGAAGGCACCTGACGGGAAACCACTCAAGGCCGGTCTGATCGGCTGCGGCGGACGCGGTACAGGCGCTGCAATAAACTTCCTCGACGCAGGAAACGGCCTCGAAATTATTGCACTGGGCGATGTCTTCCAGGACAAGCTCGATAACTGCAGGGCTGAACTAAAAAAACAGAGAAACGTGGAAATCGCCGACGGAAAATGCTTCATCGGTTTCGATGCATACGAAAAAGTAATTGACTCCGGAGTTGACATTGTTCTGCTCTGCACTCCTCCTCATTTCAGACCTGCACATGTCGAAGCAGCTGTTAATGCTGGTAAACATATCTTTATGGAAAAACCTGTCGCTGTTGATCCCGTTGGTGCCCGTTCTATGATGGTTTCAGCAGAAAAGGCAAAACAGAAAGGCCTCTGCATGGTAAGCGGCACTATCAGAAGAGTACAGAAAGATTTTATGGAAACACGCCGGAGGGTGGTAAACGGCGAAATAGGTGAAATAGTCAGCGCACACATAATACGTAACGGCGGAGCTCTGTGGGTAAGAAAACGCCAGCCTGGCTGGAGCGACATGGAATATATGCTACGCAACTGGGCTAACTTCTGCTGGCTCTCAGGCGACCATATCGTCGAGCAATTCATCCACGAAATTGATGTGATGAACTGGTTCCTCGGTAAAACGCCTGTCAAAGCCATTGCATGGGGAGGCCGTCAGCGAAGAGTAACAGGCGACCAGTACGACTTCTTCAGCGTCGAATATATTTATGACAACGGCATGCATACACATTGCGCCGCACGCCAGATAAGCGGGTGCAGCAACCTGACAAAACAGTTCTTTGCCGGAACAAAAGGATATGCCGACGCAAAAGGCGAAATATACAATCTGAAAGGAGAAAAAATATGGAGCTATCCTTACCCGGAAAAAGATTCTCCTGACCAGACATGGAAAGTAAACGACCCGTTCGTTCAGGAACATGTAAACCTTATTACAGCCGTCCGTACAGGTAACATAATAAATGACTCTGAAGGGCAGATAAATTCTACACTAACAACAATAATGGGAAGAATGTCGGCCTACACAGGGAAGGATGTAACATGGGAAGAGGTGATGAATTCCGACCTATATCTCGGACCAAAAACTTATGCTTTCGGCCCTGTGCCTGGAATTGAGGAAAAACCACCCGTAATAGGTATCGAACCAAAAGTATGAAACCGGTTAAGATACAAATCAAAGACCTTAAACAATGAACAGAAGAGAATTTGCAAAGACTGCTATGGCAGCAGCAGTGGCCATTCCTGCTTTCGGAACGACTGACCTGCCCGAAGATATCCGCCCGGTTGAAAGAAAGCTTAAAAAAGGAGTCATGTGGGGCAGCGTTGGGTATGCCAAAGAGGTAATGGATAAGTTTGTTGCTGCTAAGGAAGCGGGATTCGACGGTATTGAGGTCAACAGTCACCTTAACCGCAACGAAGTGCTAAAGGCAATGGGTGAAACCGACTTGCCCGTTGCAAGTGTTTGCGATGCCCTGCACTGGAAATGCCTCCTTTCCGACCCTGACGCCAAAATAAGGGAACAGGGAGTGGTAGCCTTAAAAGTAAGTATTGAAGATGCAAAGACATTTGGAACGGACACGGTATTGCTTGTCCCGGGCAGAGTCACTGAATCGGTAAGTTATGATGAATGTTGGGACAGGTCAACCGCAGAAATAAAAAAAGCATTACCTCTTGCCGAAAAAACGGGCGTTACAATTGCAGTCGAAAATGTCTGGAATAATTTTCTGCTTTCTCCTCTCGAGGCCGTTAGATATGTTGATCAGTTCAAAAGCAAACGGGTAGGATTTTATTTTGATGTCGGAAATATTCTTGCATACGGATGGCCTGAGCAATGGATAAAGATTCTCGGCAAAAGAATAGCACGAGTGCACATAAAGGAGTACAACCGTAAGATTGGCGATTCACAGGGAAAGTCGGCAGGCTTTAATGTAAGCCTTATGGAAGGTGATGTCAACTGGCCGGCCGTAATGAAAGCACTTGACGATATCGGATATAACGGCTGGACTACTATCGAACAGACGGGCGGTAACTCGCCTGAAGGTTTAAAAGATCTGTGTGACAGGTTAATAAAAATTCATTCAGCCTGAAGTAATATGCTCATTTGCAAGTTCAGACCCTGTTGGATTTAAGATCTCTTAAGTTATTATCCAGTTTAAGCGGTATACCTTTTTTAATTTTATGTCTTGCTTTTAATGTTCCATATTTTACACTAACAGATTTATCTTCATTTGATTTAAGAATGACATTTTTCAATTGATTATTTTCCCATGTGATATCCACCTCTAAATTTCCTCTAACTTTTAACCCGGATATTTTTCCGTTGCTCCAGGCCTGAGGCAGTGCGGGCAGAAGTTCTATTTCATCGCTATGCGATTGTAATAACATCTCGGCTATTCCTGCTGTCAACCCGAAATTTCCGTCAATCTGAAAAGGAGGATGGTTATCGAACAGATTGTTCAGTGTTTTTTCACGTTGAAGCTCCAGAATCTTGCTCCATGCGGCATTTCCATCATTAAGTCTCGCAAAGAAATTCACCATCCAGGCTTTGCTCCATCCGGTAGAAGAGCCCTGTCCTTTTACCGCATACGTCTGGCGTCGCTCGATGGTTTTTCGGGCCGCTTCGAAAAGTTCCGGATTGGCGGCTGTAATTTGTGTTCCGGGATAGAGTCCGAAAAGCTGTGATATATGTCTGTGACCCGGTTCAACTTCCTCATAATCCTCAATCCATTCCTGAATTATCCCGTAACGTTTGCTTATTCTGTTTGGGGGTAAATCTTTTAGCACCAGTTTTAACTTATTCATGAATTCTCTATCCTCTCCCAAAATTTCGCATGTTTTAATGCATGCAGTAAGTAATTCCCGTATTATCTGGATATCAATTGTTGCTCCATAAGTAAGATTATATCTTTCACCGTTTGGTAGCTTATAACTGTTTTCAGGGGAATTTGACGGCGCTGTCACCCACTTTCCGTTTTTATCTTTAATCAGGAATCCAAGTACAAACTCGGCGCTCTCTTTCATCGAAGGCCATGCTTCATTTCTAAGATATTCCTTATCCTGTGTAAACTGATAATGTTCCCACTGATGCAGTACCAGCCATGGGCCTGCCATAGGGAAAGTACCCCACCCTACTCCGTCGCATATTGAAGTACGTCCAAATACATCGGTAAGGTGGTTCATTGTCCACCCTTTTGAGTTATAAGTTTTTTCAGCAGTAATGCGGCCAGGCTGGCGAAGATGGTTTATCAGATTCGAAAGCGGAATAACGGTTTCCGAAAGATTGCAAACTTCGGCTGGCCAGTAATTCATCTGTAAATTTATATTAGTGTGATAGTCGGAGTTCCACGCAGCGTTCATATCCTTGTTCCATATACCCTGCAGATTGGCTGGAAGGATACCGGGGGCACGGGACGAACCCATAAGAAGATAACGACCATACTGAAACTGAAGAACGGCAAGGCCTTTATCCTCTTTCCCTTCTTTTACTTCCTTCAGGCGCTGGTCGGTGGGAATATCCGACCGGGCATCTTCACCAAGAGTGAAAAAAACCCTGTTAAACATTGATAAATGTTCTTTTATGTGAGAGTTTTTAATCGCTTCGTACGTCTTGCTTTTAACAGGCTCCAGAATTGAACTGCATTTCTTTACCGGATCGATGGAACGGTCATAATCGAGCAGGGAAAAGTTATAATCTGTTGCTGCAGTAAGATAAAATACAGCTTCATCAGCATTCTCTACATAAAAACTGTTATTTATGGCTGTCATTGTTCCTCCCCTGTTCTTTCCAATGATACATGCAGCAAATTTCATGTGCAACCCGGGCGGGCATGTTTCTTTTTCCGGCAAGTCAACTATCTGACCTGTAAGCAATAACTCATCTAATGCTACCGGTGCAACAACTGCATCCTGTTCGCGGCCGAGCGAGAGTCTAAAAGTAAGTTTACCGGGCTGATTTGCAGAAAGCTTTATCACAATCACATTGTCGGGAGCCGATACAAAGATTTCTCTTGTATATGATATTCCATCAAGAGAATAGGATGTTGTTGCAATGCCGGTTTCGAGATTAAGCTCACGGCGGTAATTTTCTTCTTTGGGGATATTACGACTTGAGTTGAAAAAATCAATATAAATATCTCCAAGAGGCTGATATGAACGAATACGCATTGGGTTGCTCCGCAAATGTTTCTCCGAAAGATCCATCGCCTCTTTGATTTCGCCGTTTAGAAGTTTTTTCTGGATTAACGGAAGATATTCGCGGGCATCTGCATCGGGATTTTCGACTTTCATCCCTGCCCAGATGCTTTCTTCATTAATCTGAATTCGTTCATGGTTGACATTGCCGAAAACCATTGCTCCCATTCGCCCGTTTCCTATGGGCAGAGCCTCATTCCAGTCGGCCGCAGGCCTGCGATACCAGAGGAACATCCCGGAGCTATTATTTAGTTCCTGAGTATAAAGGACCTGGCTAAATGATGCTACTATAATTAATAATACGAAAGGTGCAAACAAATGTTTCATTTTTCATTATTTTATGTTAAAAATAATAAAAAATTTATTGCTTCTTACCTGTCGAGTTCGATTGCTGCAAGGATAAAGGGCGCAACCCCTTTAGTATCATTATCGTATCTTTTTTCGTTTACATAATATTCATAAGAACCGTCTCTGTAAGGATTTCCTCCAAGGCCGCAGCCACCACATATATTGTGGATCGTTACCATACCTTCTGCATCTGTTGTAACAAGTTCTTTAATAAAATTATCGAATGCCCTGGAGGCAATTTCCCTGTATTTCTTATCGAGGTATCCGAGCCTTGCTCCTTTTGCAAACACATAAATATACATTGCAGAGCCGGATGCTTCTATATAATTACCCTCTCTCCCTCCCATGTTCAACACCTGGTACCATAACCCTGTCTTTGAATCCCGTACTTTAAGAAGAGCATCACATGTTTTCTGAAGAATTTCTATCAGATCTTCTCTGTCCGGATGTTCAGCCGGAAGGCAATCCAGTATATCAACAATAGCCATAATATACCAGCCCATTGCCCTGCTCCATGGATAATGTGACTTCCCTGTTGCAGGGTCGCACCATTTCTGTGTGCGGCTTTCATCCCAGGCATGCATCAGAAGGCCTGATTCTTTGTCAAGAGTCTTTTCATATATCATTTTTGTCTGAGAAGTTGCAACATCGTACCATTCCGGAGCATTGAATTCCTTTGCATACTGAGCCATAAATGTCGAACCCATAAATATTCCGTCGAGCCACATCTGCCATGGATAAATCAACTTATGCCAATAGCCACCTGATTTAGTCTTCGGATGCGTTTTTAATTGTTCAATAAAATTATCTATTGCAATTTTATACTTCTGCTGAGGATTTCTCTTATAAACAGTAATTACAAGTCGGCCCGGGAAT
>CAZIRN010000071.1:0-405 GCA_964541495.1 uncultured Rikenella sp.
AGATTTATGGCGAAAAAATCAGAGTAATATTCAGATACAGGTTGCGCGACGAGATGAATTTCAGCTCTCTGGATGAGCTATCACGTCAGATTGAAGCAGACAGGAATGAGGCAATTCGATTGTTGAAAAATAATTATGGTTTTTCTTAACTTTGCATTTTATTTTAAAATTATTAAACATGGATAATATTACCACGACGCTTCCATATAGAGTAAAAGACATCTCCCTTGCGGATTTCGGAAGGAAAGAGATTGAAATAGCCGAGAAGGAAATGCCCGGTCTGCTTTCCGTAAGGAAAAAATATTCAAAAGAAAAACCATTGAAAGGGGCAAGAATAACAGGTTCATTACACATGACAATACAGACTGCAGTTCTTATCGAGACACTTGTTGAACTTGGGGCTGA
>CAZIRN010000071.1:415-10253 GCA_964541495.1 uncultured Rikenella sp.
TGTAATATTTTTTCAACGCAGGATCATGCTGCAGCAGCGATTGCACAGAGAGGCATTCCCGTTTTTGCATGGAAAGGGGAAACACTGGAGGAATACTGGTGGTGCACTGCTCAGGCTCTTTCATTTCCAGGAGGTAAAGGTCCCAATCTTATTGTTGACGACGGCGGCGATGCTTCACTGATGGTCCATCTGGGCTACAAAGGTGAAAATAATCCTTCAATCCTTGACGGAAAAGCTGAAAGCAAAGAAGAGACAATAATACTCGATACACTTAAGAAAATACAGACGGAAGACCCTGGCAAATGGCACAGATTAGTATCAGAGCTTAAAGGTATCTCAGAGGAGACTACTACTGGTGTTCACAGGCTTTACAAGATGTTCGAAAACGGTGAGCTGCTTGTCCCGGCAATTAATGTGAACGACTCTGTTACAAAATCGAAATTCGATAATTTATACGGCTGCAGGGAATCACTTGCCGACGGAATAAAAAGAGCCACCGGCGTTATGATTGCCGGTAAAGTTGTTGTTGTGTGCGGTTATGGCGATGTAGGAAAGGGTTCGGCAAAATCAATGCGGTCGTTTGGAGCAAGGGTCATTGTTACCGAAGTAGATCCAATTTGTGCTCTCCAGGCAGCCATGGAAGGCTTTGAAGTCAAAACTGTAGAGGATACACTCGACGAGGGCAATATTTATGTCACTGCAACCGGAAATTGCGATATTATTACAATCGAGCACATGCTCAGGATGAAAGATCAGGCAATTGTCTGCAACATAGGACACTTCGATAATGAAATCCAGGTTGACCGTCTTAATAATTACAAAGGCATTAAAAAAATCAATATCAAACCCCAAGTTGATAAGTATATTTTCCCCGACGGTCATGCAATATTCCTTCTGGCCGAAGGAAGGCTGGTAAACCTTGGATGTGCAACCGGCCATCCTTCATTTGTGATGAGTAACTCCTTCAGTAATCAGGTACTTGCACAAATCGACCTCTGGAAAAAGAATTATAAAACAGGTGTTTACAGATTACCTAAATATCTCGACGAGGAAGTCGCCCGACTGCATCTCGAACAGTTAGGTATAAAACTTACAACTCTTACCGACAAACAGGCAAAATATATTGGAGTAAATAAAGAAGGCCCTTATAAGCCGGAACATTATCGTTATTAGCAACTATTTAGTTTTCAATGGTTCCATACATGCACGTTTGTTCCATCGAAGGAAACACTGTAGTTTTTTAAAGGATATTTTCCGATACCTGAGTAAGGAACGCCTCCTGCAGGAAGTGCATAAGAAGTTCCACATTCAGGGCATATTGCAAAACTACCGTCAATGTTTACTTTTACACTTATATGGTTTACTGAATAATCGTGAGGACATGTTCTGTCGTAAGCAAAGAACTGGTCGAGCGTGGCTCTGTAAATTATAATGCCGTTGTTGTTATACCCTGCAGCATAACTTCCGAGATTATTTGTCTGATAAGTAATAATAACCGAATTTCCCACAGCGTTAAGATTAAAGAATAAAGGATCGCTGAGGCTGATATAAAAATCAACATAAACATCGGGTATTACATCATTCTTTTCATCACTGCATGATGTTAAAAATAAAAATATTATTACAAATAATCCAGAAAATATTACTTTTGACTTATGCTTCATAAATTAAAAACCATATAAAATTACAATTGAAGTTTGAAAAATTTACATTGGTAAGATAATTAAATTTTATGAAGAGGTTAATCTTTTTATTGCTTGCAGCCGTTATTGCATTTTTTTACATTGGTATTTATCCATGCGAAGCACAACAGAAGCCAAGGACAAAAGGGAAGAATCCGGAAAAAGAACTCTTCGGAAATAATAGGAGAATTAAAGTTGTTGAGTCGAGAGGTGTGAGAAAGAAAAAGAAAGAACAGCAGAAGAAAGAAGAAAAACTTAAAAAAGATTACAACAAATATGTTAAGGAATCGAGAAAAAGAGCTTTCCAGATACAATCACCTGAAGTTCAGGCACGCATGAAACAGGATAAGAAAAATATTGCAACCAGAGAAAAAGAGAAGGAAAAAAGAACAAATGCTGCTACAAGGAAGGCTGCAAGAAAATACAAATGATTTAAATTGTTGAAAAACATAATAAAAGTATCTGATTTTTTTTGATTTTATCAAAAAAATTATATTTTTGTACTTATGAAGAGTTCCGAAAATCCCGGAATTCTTCTTCTTTTTTAATTCATTTAAATACAAATGGCTGATACTGTTTACATTACAAGGGATGGTTTGCAGAAACTCAGGGATGAGCTCGAGCAGCTTAGAAATGTTGAAAGGCCTCAAATAGCAAAAATGTTATCTGAAGCAAAAGAAAAGGGAGACCTTACCGAGAATGCTGAATATTCTGCAGCAAAAGAAGCACAGGCAATGCTCGAGTTTAAAATTTCAAAACTTGAAGATCTGATCGCAAGGTCGAGGATTATTGATGAGTCACAAATAGACACTTCAACAGTAAGGATCCTGAACAAGGTAAAAATCAGAAATAAATCCAACAATGCTGTGATGGAATACCAGATTGTGCCTGAAAGCGAAGCGAATCTCAAAGAGGGGAAGATAGCTGTGAATTCACCAATTGCACAAGGGCTGATTGGGAAGAAAGTCGGTGAGGTAGTTGATATTAAAGTTCCTTCCGGTATAATGAGATTTGAAATTATTTCTATTTCAAGCTGATAAATCATATAAAAATGGCATCAATTTTTACAAGAATAATAAATGGTGAAATACCATGTTACAAGGTTGCCGAAGACAATAAATATTTCGCCTTCCTTGATATAAATCCTCTTACAAAGGGTCATACACTTGTAGTTCCTAAAAAAGAAGTTGATTATATTTTTGACCTCGATGATGAAACCTATGCGGGTTTGATGCTCTTTGCGAAGAAAGTCGGCCGTGCCATCGAAAAGGAAATCCCCTGTACCCGAATAGGAGTTGTGGTTGTGGGGCTCGAGGTCCCACATGCACACATACATCTTGTGCCTATGAAAACCATGGATGACATCAATTTCAAAAATCCCAAACTTCGTCTTTCACCTGAAGAATTCACATCTATTGCCGAAAAGATTTCAATAAGATTTTCCAGCCTCTGAAATTTAGTTTATAGATTTTTTATAATACAGCATGATTTGCTATCTTTGAAAGGTATGTTTGTCTTGCTGCATGGATTATCTTAATGATCTGGTTGATGATTTTTTATCACTTCTTTTTCCACGGATTTGTTACGGATGCGGGGAGCATCTTCTTAGAAATGAGAAACTGATTTGCACAAAATGTTATGTTTCAATCCCACGCACTGATTTTCACCTTCAGGAAGATAATCCTGTTTCCAGACTTTTCTGGGGCCGGTGCAGGATCGAAAAGGCTGCGGCCTTCTCCTATTACACTAAGGGTAGCAGGGTACGAAAAATAATCCATGCAATAAAATATGACGGCGTTAAAGAACTGGGTGAGGAGATGGGCAAGATATATGGAGAGGCACTTATGGAAAATGGCTTTTTCAACGATATTGATGTCCTCGTTCCTGTTCCTTTGCATCCGGTACGGCAGAGGAAGAGAGGTTTTAACCAGAGTGAACTGATCTGTAACGGAATATCCAAGGTTGCGGCAATTCCCGTAAACACTTCTGTATTAAAAAGAGTCTCCTTTTCAGGCACGCAAACAAAGCGTTCGAGATATGACAGATGGCTAAATGTGGAAGGTATTTTCAGAATAAACGATACCGAATCTTTATGCTTTATAGGGAAGCATATTCTCCTTGTTGATGACGTAATCACAACCGGCTCTACTATTGAGTCGTGTGTGGAAGAGCTTTCTAAGATTGATGATATCAGAGTAAGTGTAATAGCCCTTGGATATACAACGAAATGATCAGCTTATTCGCCCGGGGTTTTTGTTTATGAATTCTTTCCAGCTTTTGAAACTTTTGTCGCCGGTATTGAGGCTCTTATTCTGAAAGTAATGACATAATGCTGCAGCCAGTCCGTCGGTGGCATCGAGTATTATTTCTTCTTCCCTGAATTTCAATATATTCATAAGCATATAGGCTACCTGTTCTTTAGTTGCCGAGCCCCTGCCTGTAATTGACATCTTGATTTTTCTCGGGGCGTATTCGAAAACAGGTACGGAACGCGACAGAGCCGCAGATATTGCCGCTCCCTGTGCCCTTCCAAGCTTCAGCATAGATTGTACATTCTTTCCATAGAAGGGCGATTCAATAGCCAGTTCGTCGGGGTGATATTCGTCAATAAGTCCGGTCGTTCTTTCGAAAATATGTTTGATCTTTAAAAAATGGTCGTTGAATTTTGAAAGTTCAATTACCCCAAGAATAATAAGTCGCGGACCCGTATCTGTAGCTGAAATGATTCCATAGCCTGTTATGCTTGTTCCTGGATCTATGCCGAGGATAATCTTTTCCTTAACCAACTGTTTCAAATTTCATCTTATATTTAAGAATTGCCTGTTGATAATAAAAGTATTGTTCATCAGGCCTGGTTTTTCGACAAAATATCGGATTTTCGCGGGGGGATATATGCCCTTTGTAGAAAATGAACCGTTTTCGACATAATAAACAGCTTCTTTTAGGCACAGTTCATTAATATCGCCCCAGTCGTGAGTAATATCGTCGGTTACGATTTTATCAGGGGGAAAGCCGCTGAAGTAATCACCGAAGTTAGCACTGTTGACAATCTTGAATGTTACAGGAGCAAAAATATATTTTTGTTGATATCCCCACACGTTCATACCTGTAGGCTTTCCGTTGGTTGTATCTCCGATGCAAATGACATTCATATAGGGTTTAAGGCCGTTAATAATTACCTCGCTTGCAGACGCTGTTTCACCGGTACATATAACGATGAGCCTTGTAAGGGTAAGAGCCGAATCGGGATGAACCTTTATGAAATCAATAGTTTCGTTTTCTGAAGTTTTTTTATCATTAAAAATTGTCTTGATAAATACGCTTGATTCCGGCTGCCCGGCAATCTGACTAGCAAGTTGTGTTGCAACGTCCAGGATTCCTCCTGTGTTGTATCTGAGATCGAGAATGAGGTCTTTTACACCACTTTTTTTGAACTTTGCAAAGGCAACTTTAAGTTCATAAGGCGAAGGTTCGATGAACTCGTTGAATACGAGATATCCTGTTTTTCCTGAAGAAAGATTAAGGGTCGTATCAAAAATTACTGAGTTGAGGGTAAATTCTTTCTTGGTGGAACTAATTAACGAATCTTTACCTTCGGGAATCTGGAAAAGAAATGTACTTGTTGAGGGGCTTATTAACTTGTTATATGTATCGGCGTCGCCAGAAAGAAACACAGGCGCAAGATCAACGCCGTTGAGTTTTTTAATTATCCATCCTCTTCTTACCCCAAACGGATAGAGCGGTGAGTTTTTATATATCATCACAATTCTCACTTTCCCGTTATCATCGAGTCCCATCCGTATTCCATGTCCGACAAAGCTTCCTTCCATTGATGCAATGAATTCATAGAAATCTGCAACGAAACTCCATCTGTCGTATTTTTTATACCGAAGTACGTCCATCAGAACATAAGGATTTTCGTAGTCAGCAACATTTACTTCAGGAAGATCATTGTACCATAGGTACCATTCCTGCATTAGTTCATATAATGCCTCATTTGCTTTTTTTTCGCCTGAAGTGTTTGTAACCGGTGTTATCTCTTCCTTCTGACAGGAAACGACTGCAAAAAGGGAAAAAATCAATAACCTCAGAGTTTTTTTCATTGTAATTTAATAACTTTTTAATTTAACCATACCTAACAATTAACATGCCATTACGGTTCTTCGATTCTGTATAACAATTCCTGTAATTATCAATATTAATCCACAAGGTGTTGTATAATAAACGGATTCGTTTATAATAAAGTGTAGAAAAATTAATGAAAGGAACGGGGCTAAATAAACAAGATTACATATTCTGTCAGTTGTTTCTGCAAGCTGAAGAGCTTTTAGCCAGAAAAGAAAAGTAATACCCATTTCAAAAATTCCTACATATACAGAAGCAGTTATACCTTTAAAACCTGATATATTATTCCACTGTCCGGTTACCGTCATAGCAATTAAAAGATAAATAGAAGCAAAAAGAAAGTTTGTGAATAGTTTTACAGCCTCGTCTCTTTTGTCTCTCAAGTTGAAAATAAAGTAAAATGACCAGAATATAGAGCTTCCTGCAGCAAGTAAGACTCCCAGCGGATTGGAAACGCCCGGTTTGAAAGGATGGCCTTGAGAGGAAACAACATATACTCCGGCTAAGCTTATAAAGAGAGCGATAAAACTTCTGCCGGGAATCTTCTGTTTCAGCAAAGGAACAGACAGGAAAACGAATATTATAGGCCAGATCATATTCAGAGGCTGAGCTACCTGACCGGGAAGAAGGGTGTAAGCTTTGAGCAAAATCAAATAGTATATAAAAGGATTCAAAAGTCCAAGCAGAATCGAAGTCAAAAGTTCACGAGAGGTTGTAGCTGCAAAAAGATGGAGCTTTTTGTTTACAACAAGAACGATAAAAAGAACGAATGTCGAGGTGAATGTGGCAATTGAAAGCATGGTCAACACCTCGAGTTCGCCGAGTCCTATTTTGAATACAGTGGGTATGGTTGACCAGAACAGCACAGCCAGGCCGGCGTATAGATAGGACAGTTTTGACCTTGTCATTGTCAGAGTTAAAATCAGAAGACTTCAGTTTATAATATCAAAACCTGTATAGGGCACAAGTATTTCTGGTATTGCAATGCCTGAATCAGTCTGGTTATTTTCGAGAATTGCGGCTACAATCCGGGGGAGGGCAAGAGCGCTTCCGTTGAGTGTATGAACCAGGCGCGTTTGTTTGCTGTTTTTTTCTTTAAATCTGCATTTCAGACGATTAGCCTGAAAAGACTCAAAATTGGAGACCGAGCTTACTTCGAGCCATTTTTTCTGTGCGCCCGACCACACTTCGAAATCATAAGTAAGTGACGAGGTGAACGACATATCTCCTCCGCAGAGTCTCATAATTCTGTAAGGCAGACCAAGCTTTGAAACCAGGCTTTCCACGTGCGATACCATCTCCTCAAGCGATTCGTAAGAATGGTTGGGATGAGCTATCTGTACTATTTCAACTTTATCGAACTGATGCACGCGATTAAGCCCTCTCACATGTGAACCCCAGGAACCGGCTTCACGACGAAAGCATGGTGTATATGCTATCATTTTTACAGGGAGTTCATCACTATTGAGAATTACATCTCTGAAAATATTGGTTACAGGTACTTCGGCAGTCGGTATGAGATAGAAATTATCGGCCGTTACATGATACATCTGCCCTTCCTTGTCGGGAAGCTGACCTGTTCCAAAGCCTGAGTCCTCGTTTACAATAATAGGCGGGAGCACTTCCCTATAACCTGCTTTTTCACCTTCATCGAGGAAAAATCTTATTAATGACCTTTCCAGTTTTGCCCCCTTCCCTTTGAAAACAGGGAAACCGGCTCCTGTTAATTTTGTCCCGAGCTCAAAATCAATGATGTCATATTTTTTAATTAATTCCCAGTGAGGCAAGTCATTACTTGAGAGGCATCCAATTACACCACCTTCTCTCACTTTTACATTATCATCAGCTCCATGTCCGGGATTGACTGACTGGTGGGGCAGATTCGGCAGATTTATTATTGCAGCTTTCAGTTCATTGTCAATAACAGTCAGTTGGTCAGTGAGTTTTCTGGCACTTTCCTTGAGCGCTATAGTTTTTGATTTTGCCGTTTCAGCTTCAGATGTTCTACCGCTTTTGATAAGATTGCCTATTTCTTTTGAAAGCGTGTTAATTTCTGCCAGAAGAGAATCAGCCTGTTTCTGAGTTTCCCTTCGCAATGAGTCGAGCTCAAGAATTTTTTCAATAACAGGCTTTGCATCGTAGTTCTTTATTTTCAAACGTTCGATTACATAATCACTTTTTTCACGTATGAGATTAATTGTAAGCATAACACGAAATAATAAATAAAAAAGCAGGGTGTTAAACCTGCTATAAAATTATAAAAAACTTATTTGCCTCAAGTTCCGTTCCTGATAAATAATCTGTCGAACAGGTAAAAGACTATTGGTTGTTTGTCGGTTTTATTGAAACGTACGACCTGTTTCCTTTTTTCTTTGTAAAGACCACCTCACCATCAACGAGTGCAAAAAGAGTATGATCCCTTCCCATTCCCACATTGAATCCTGGATGATGTACTGTTCCTCTCTGGCGTACCAATATATTGCCTGCTTTTGCGAACTGACCTCCGAAAAGCTTTATCCCAAGCCTTTTGCTTTCAGATTCTCTACCGTTGCGCGAGCTGCCTGCCCCTTTTTTGTGTGCCATATAATAACTATTTTAAAAAATATTTTTATTTTGCTTAGATTAACCGGCGTTTTTTGAAGTATCTGTTTTCTTCTTTGTACTGCTTTTTTTTGCAGTTGCCTTTTCAGTAGTTTTCCCCTCAACTTTCGGTATTTTTGGAGTAGCCGGTTTTTTTATTTTTGCCTTTTCTTTTTCTTTCTCTCCGGCTTCCGGAACATCCACTAATTCAGGCTGTGTAGCATTAGCATCCTCAGCAATTTTCTCTTTCTTTTCAGATTTTTCCCTCGAAGCTTTATCTTTTATGCTTACAATTTCTACCTGTGTGAAATACTGGCGATGGCCATTTTTAACCCTATATCCTTTCCTTCTTTTCTTCTTGAAAACAACTACCTTATCACCTTTTAAATGATTAAGAACAGTTGCTTCAACAAAAGCATCCCTTATTAAGGGTTCTCCAACAACAACTTTTCCTTCGTCCTCAATAAGAAGCACATGATCAAATTCTACTTTTTCTCCGTTTTCTGCATCCAGACGATGAACGAAAATTTTTTTCCCCTCTTCAATTTTGAATTGCTGTCCGGCAATTTCCACAATTGCATACATAATATATATAATAGTTATGTTTTTCTGTAAGGCGTATCAGTCATTCTTGCTGATATCTTCAGCTGCCTTATACAGATTAATTATTAGGACTGCAAAGATATAAAATCATTATTAAATACAATTCATTTAACCTGAATTATTAATAAAAATGTTGTCTTTGTTTCAATACAATTTGACTTATTGTATTGTTTTACAAAACAGTATATAAAATTAGTTTAATGTTATTGCAATCTACCGATTTACAGCAATTCTCTAATTTAATTTTATTATCCGAAATTTTTAGCGATTAAGCCCTCCGTAAAATAATATCCATCTTATCCCGATGAATCGGGATTTGACGTACAAAGTCGGGGTGACTGGACTCGAACCAGCGACCCCTACGTCCCGAACGTAGTGCGCTAGCCAACTGCGCTACACCCCGTTTTATTCACCGTATCCGCCGGCTGGCGGAAAAGATGAATTTTATTTACAATCGTAACTTTTCACCCTTTTGAAAACGGTCGGCTGACAAAGGTAATATTTTTTCGAAACTTTCAGACCTTCCTATTACTGATATAAAAATACAACCTTATCCATTTTATTCCTATTTTTGATGCCTTATTATCTGAATCCTATGACATCCGGCTATAGGCTTCCGTCAGTTGACATTGCAAAGGGAATTATCCTTATCATTATTCTTGCAATAATTGATTTGCATCCCGATGCCCTTTCTTCATGGATATACCGGCAACCTATGCCCGGAACAATAAGTGTAATTTTAACACTTTCTCTTACTGCCTTCTTTTATCTTTCTGGTATAGTAATTCCGTTTGAGTTATCCGAAAAGATAAGCATGGGCAGCACGAAATATGAAATAATAAAATATA
>CAZIRN010000072.1:0-10223 GCA_964541495.1 uncultured Rikenella sp.
ACGTTCGTGAGGCTTGCAAGATTGACAATGATCTGTTCGAATTGTACGACGTTAAAAGAGGACTTCGAAACAGTGACCGGACTGGTGTGCTTGTCGGCCTGACAAACATAGGAGATGTAGTGGGATATGAAAAGAAGGAAGGTAAAATTATACCTGTTCCTGGCCGGTTATTATATAGAGGAATTGACATTTCGGATTTAACCCATGGTTTTCAGAAAGAAAACAGACATGGTTTTGATGAGACTGTTTATCTATTACTTACCGGTAAATTACCAACTGCCGACGAGCTGAAGGAATTCTCGGCATACCTTACCTCTCTAAGACCATTGCCTGATTCTTTTACTAACAATATGATTTTGTCTCTGAAAGGCAAGGATGTGCTTAATATCCTTGCAAGATCGGTACTCGGCCTTTACACACTCGATGAAGATCCTGATAATATTTCGCTTGATAATATGATAAGGCAATCGCTCAACCTTATTGCCAAATTCCCTTCGATAATAGCATACTCATATCAGGCACTTCGCCATGCTTACTATGGGAAAACTCTATCAATAAGGCATCCACGAACCGACATTACCACAGCAGAGAACTTTCTGCATCTTATAAAGGGAGATACTTATACCAGCCTTCAGGCCGATATGGTAGATCTGGCGCTTGTCCTTCATGCCGAACATGGCGGAGGGAATAATTCCACTTTCACCATGCGGGTTACAAGCTCTACCGAAACTGACATTTATTCTGCGGTTACTGCTGCCATAGGCTCACTTAAAGGCCCATTGCATGGTGGCGCTAATCTGAAAGTGCTTGAAATGATGGAAAACATTAAGAAAAATGTGAAAGACTGGAAAGACAGGGAAGAGGTTTCAAACTATCTGATGAAAATCCTGAGGAAAGAAGCCAATGACCATACAGGAAAAATATATGGTGTTGGTCATGCAGTATATACTATCTCCGACCCTCGTGCAGTGCTTCTTAAAGAAAAAGCACGTGAGCTTGCTTCAGAAGCAGGACGCCTCGATGAATTCAATTTATATTGCTTAGTTGAGGATCTTACGCCCGAACTCTTCAAAGAATTCAAAAACGGTCAGAGCGATAAGACAATCTGCGTTAATGTTGACTTTTATTCTGGATTTGTTTATTCATGTATAGGAATCCCAAGGGACCTTTATACCCCGCTTTTTGCCATGTCGAGAATTGCAGGATGGTGCGCTCACCGGATAGAAGAACTTACTTTCTGTGCAAAAAGAATCATCAGGCCTGCATTTAAGAATGTATATGGAAACAGGTCGTATGTTCCTATTAATGAAAGAAACTGAAGAAAAAGTAAAAAATATTTTAAAAAATTTGGATATTAATTTAAAAAATATACTTTTGTCGTCATAAATTTGAAAGCAATGAATTTTACATGCACAGGAAACACTACCGTTACGACAGGAACAGGGACGCTGTTGTACCGGGGATGCTGTGCTTTATAGACAAAGATGTAGGATTAAAGTAAATGCCATCCCCTTAAAAGGGATGGCATTTTTGTTGATACATTAAATATAATGGCATGATAGTATTGAAATTTGGAGGTTCTTCCCTCGCCGATGCGGAACTCATCAGAAACGTTATGGGCATTATTGGAAAATATGTTTATAACGAAGATGAGGTCGCAGTAGTTATTTCCGCGATGGGAGGTGTTACCGATCAGCTTCTGAATATATGTAAGTCAGTTGCCGATGGCACAGGAGCG
Organism: uncultured Rikenella sp.; assembly: GCA_964541495.1. GTDB lineage: Bacteria > Bacteroidota > Bacteroidia > Bacteroidales > VadinHA17 > LD21. Next base: position 1,739 of record CAZIRN010000072.1, read on the forward strand.
GCAGAAAATATTATAAGGGAACTGGAGAAAAAACACCTGGAAACTGCCGGCATATTACTGCCTGTTCAAAAACAACCCGAAGTAATGGCCGAGATAATGTCGTTATGCAATGAATTGTCCGATATTGTACACGGTGCTCAATTGCTTTCTGAAGTAACACCACGAACACGCGACATTATCCTTAGTTTCGGGGAGCGGTTATCGGCTTATATTATAAGCCAGGCCCTGAAAATGAAAATTCCTCAAACAATATATACCGATTCCCGCAAGATAATAAGAACCGATTCAGGTTTCGGTATGGCAAAAGTTGACGTAGATACGAGCAACATCCTGATTAAGAAATATTTCAACGACAACAAGGGACTAAAAGTAATAACCGGATTCATTGCATCGGATGCCGCCGGGCAGACAACGACACTCGGGCGCAGCGGATCGGATTATACTGCGACAATAATTGGCGCTGCAACAGATGCCAGGGCAGTGGAAATATGGTCCGATACCGACGGAGTAATGACGGCTGATCCGCGTTATGTGCCTGATGCCAGAAGCATCGAAAAGCTATCCTACCACGAGGCGATGGAGTTGTCGCATTTCGGTGCCAGGATACTCTTCCCCCTTTCTCTTCAGCCGGCAATGATGAAAAATATACCGGTTATAGTAAAAAACACTTTCAATCCCGACCACAGAGGCACTTTAATTTGCAGCGAATCGAACGGCAGTAACGGATTAATCAAAGGCATTACATCGCTTAGGGAAATAAGTATAATAAACGTGGAAGGAAGTGGAATGACAGGTGTTGCAGGTGTTGCGGCAAGGCTTTTCAATGCGTTATGGCATAGCGAGATTAACGTAATATTTATCAGCCAGGCTTCTTCAGAACATTCTATTTGCCTTGCCGTGATGCAGGATGAAGCATGCAGGGCAACACAGGTTATCAGAGAAGTTTTTGCTCAGGAACTTGCATCCGGCCTTATCTCTTCTGTCAACTTTGAAAAAGAACTTGCTATTGTAGCCGTAGTGGGAGAAGGAATGAGACAAAGACCGGGAGTGGCAGCACGTGTTTTTGAGCCACTGGGGGCAAATAATATAAATATTAAGGCTATTTCACAGGGCAGTTCTGAGCTGAATATATCTTTTGTAATCCGTGAAGCCGACCTTAAGAAAGCTCTTCAGGTTTTGCACGAGTCAATGTTCCGGAAAAAATAGAAATAATAATCAGATTTGTATCAATACAATAAAGTATTATTTATAGATATTTTAAAGAAAATATGGATGATTGAAAAACAATCTGTTACAGCTTTTGCACCAGCCACTGTTGCAAACATTTCATGCGGATTCGACATAATGGGTTTTGCGCTTGAAGGTGCAGGTGATAATGTTACCGTTTCCATAACCGATAAGCCTATTGAGGATAAAATAAAATTAGCAGGCAGATACGGAGGACTAATACCTGCCGACAAAGACCGGAACACTGCGGGTGTTGCAGCATATTCCCTTTTGAGAGCTGTCGGGATGGAAAAAATAAGTGTAGAAATAACACTTGAAAAAAATCTTCCTGTAGGTAGCGGCATGGGGAGCAGTGCGGCAAGTTCTGCTGCGGCAGTCTTTGCTTTGAACCGTCTGCTGGGAAATCCGTTCAGTACAACAGAACTGATTCCCTTTGCAATGGAAGGAGAGAGAGCTGCCTGTGGAACCGCCCATGCCGATAATGTGGCCCCTTCTCTTCTTGGAAAATTCGTTCTCATACGAAGTTATGACCCTCTGGATATAATAAGCTTAAAAATGCCGGCAGGACTTTTTTGTGTTCTCATCCACCCTCATGTTGAAGTAAAGACATCGGATGCGCGCAGAGTACTGCGAAAAGATTTTCCATTGAGCATAGTTACACGGCAGAGCGCAAACACCGCTGCTCTCACTGCCGGACTTCTTACTGAAGATTATGACCTGATAGCAAGGTCTATGACCGACCTTCTTGCCGAACCAAGACGTACTATGCTTATACCGGGTTTTGAAAAGGCAAAAAAGTCGGCAATTGATTCCGGAGCTGTGGGATGCGGGATATCGGGCTCAGGACCCTCTATGTTTGCCTTTTGTCGAAGTATTGCAGATGCGGAAAAAATTGCCGCTGCCATACAGGAGGCATTCCTGCTGCATGCCGGACTCGAATCCGACAGGATAATATCATCGCTTAATGCTCCGGGCGCAAGAATAATAGAGGAAAGATAATTATAATATAATGAAAAGCGTGTATGCTTTATTACAATATCAATAATCCGGTTGAAAAAGTCTCATTATTCAGTGCAGTGATGAGAAGCGTTTCTGAAAATACAGGACTTTACATGCCTGAAACAATTCCCTGCTTTCCCGAATCATTTTTCAAAGAAATGCACAAAAGCGAACTTTCCGAAACAGCATACAGAGTCACGCAACCATTGATGACGCCAGACATTCCTGATGAATCTCTTAAATTAATCACAGAGAATGCATTGAACTTCGAGATTCCATTGAAAAGACTCGATGAGGATATCTATGTACTCGAGCTTTTTCATGGACCTACTTATGCTTTCAAAGATGTAGGTGCAAGGTTTCTGGCCGGCGTTCTGGGTTATATCACTCAGAGTCTGAACCGTAAAATAACCGTCCTTGTTGCCACATCGGGCGATACAGGAGGTGCCGTTGCAAATGCTTTTGCCGGAAAAGAAGGGATAAGGGTTGTGATTCTATATCCTTCGGGCAGGGTGAGCCATGTACAGGAATACCAGCTTAGATCTGCGGCTCCGAATATTACTGCAATCGAGCTCGAAGGCGATTTCGACGATTGTCAGCGACTTGTCAGAACAGCATTTGCCGACAGAGAACTCAATGAAAAAATCATTCTTACCTCCGCCAACTCGATTAATTTTGCGCGACTCTTTCCGCAGTCGGTATATTATTTTCATGCACTTGCGCAGATGGAAAACGGCGATGCACCGGTGGCGGTAAGTGTTCCAAGCGGCAATTTCGGAAATCTTACTGCAGGGCTTATTGCTTCGAAAATGGGCTTGCCTGTAAGCAGATTTATTGCTTCGACAAACATAAACAACTCTGTGCCTCTTTACCTCGAGACGGGCAGGTTCGAGCCTCATCCGTCGTATCATACCATTTCCAATGCAATGGATGTAGGCAATCCGGGTAATTTTCAGAGGATGCTTTCTCTTTTCGGGAACGACTTAGTGCAGGTAAGGAATGTACTGGCAGGTTTCTGGTTCACAGATGAGCAGACCCGGGAAGCAATGCACGAACTATACAAAAAATATTCGTATATAGCTGATCCTCACAGTGCAGTTGCTTATCTGGGATTAAAGAGGTATATGGCCGGAAATCGTATTGTTGGCATCTTCCTTGCAACAGCTCATCCGGGCAAGTTTCCCGAAGAGGTTGAAAAGGCAACAGGCGTTAAAATTTCCCTGCCGATGTCGGATTCAGAATCTGTTCAGAAGTCGGAACATTTCAAGGCCCCTGACGATTATAATTTTCTAAAGGAATTTTTATACAGTTAATTTTAATATCTTCCGGTATATTATAATTATAATGCAACGGACATTTTTCTTTTAATTAACTTTTTATTCTTAAAGGGAATAAAAATTGATTGATTATCCAGCGTCTTTTATTTGTTTATTGAAGTTTTTACATGCACATGTAAATGTGGATATTACGACAATCCATCCGTCATATCAAGCTCATATCTGAAAGGTGTGGATGATTGCGCGCCGAGGCGTGTCACAGAGATAGCGGCTGCTTTGTTTGCAAACTCAACGGCCTCCTTCAGCCCTTTTCTTTCAGCCAGGGCAACGGCCAGTGCACCGTTAAATACGTCGCTTGCAGCAGTTTTATCTACAGCATTTACCTTTACACTGGGAACAAGGCCGGTGAAAGATCTCGACTTTACATAAGCACCTTTTTCACCAAGCGTTATAATAACATTTTTTACTCCTCTGTTGCATAATGTAACTGCTGCTTTATCGCACGATTTAATATCATTTATATGTATTCCCGTAAGGTCTTCAGTCTCAATCTCGTTTGGGGTCAGTAGCCAAATATTTTGATATAACTCATCGGATAAAGGCTGGGCAGGAGCAGGATTAAGAATTACTTTAATATTGCATTTATTACTAACTCCGGCACAATATTCCACGGTTTTCATTGGTATTTCAAGCTGAAGAAGCATAATTGAATACTTCCTGCAATCAAAAATTATTTCGGGAATGTCTTCAGGCTGTAAGTTTGCGTTGGCACCAGGTGCAACTACTATAGTTTTTTCCCCTTTCGAGTCAACAGTAATCAGTGCGACACCGGAAGGGAACTCAGTATCTTTCAGAAAATATTCGGTATCAATACCCTCCCTCATAAGTAAACCAACTGTCTGATTACCAAACAGGTCATTGCCTCTTTTACCTATAAAAGTTACTTTGCCTCCCAGACGAGTAGCAGCAACAGCCTGATTTGCACCCTTTCCGCCGGGATTAAGCAAAAATTTTCCTCCCAGTATAGTTTCTCCAGGAACCGGAAGTTTTTCAGTTTTTATTACCATATCGGTGTTTGAACTTCCTATAATAAGTATTTCCTTCATACAAAATTCTTATTGCTTTTGTGTAAGTTTAAACAAATCAATCTATGAAAAATATTTCTGGCTGATTAAAAAAATTAAGACAATTAAAATTCTATCCTGTTATTAGCTTTGTCAACAAGGATCTTATTTTAGAGCCTTTATGCGTTCCTTTAATAACTCAGGTTCATCGGTAGTTATATAATTGAAACAATGAGAGATGAACCAGTCCATATCATCAGGATTGTTTACGGTCCATACATTAAGAAGAATACCCAATTTCTTTGCTTCATCTATAAATTCCGGATTTTTCTTGAAGACAGAATATTGATATCCTGCCCCTTTTATGCCTTCTGATTTTAGCGCAGACGGTGTCATATCGCCATTCAAATAGAATACTTCAGCGTCAGGTTCAATCTCTGAAATTCTTTTCACAATATCGTAATTGAAACTTATCCATGAAATACGTTTAATGGCATTCAGTTCTCTGGCAAGCTGAACGCTTTTTTCTGCCATGAAGATATTTCTTTCTCTTCCCTGGGTGGAAGCCTTCAATTCACAGATAAGTCTTGTATAAGAGTTATGTTTTAATCCCTCGGTAATATATTCTCTGAGAGTAGGTAGTTTCTCTCCATTTGAAAGAGGGAATCGTACCAGTTCATTATAAGGTGTTTTTTCAATCACCATTTTATTGTATTCACCGTCGTGATTTATTATAAGTGAGTCGTCGGATGTTATCCTTACATCAAATTCTGACCCTTCAGTTTTAAGTCTTATGGCATTTCTGAGAGAAGCCAGAGAATTCTGAGGGTATGCTTTCTTTTTCCATGCACCTCTATGGGCTATTATTTTCACTTTGCATGAATTGTTTTTGTATCCCGAACTTTTATCGGGCTGCCTCAATGAAAATTCTGAAAAAATAAAAATTAGGGCAACAACTGTTGTTGAAAATAAAATACCCTGAAAATGACCATTTTTCATAGAGCAATCAATTAATTATATTTTGTAAATGTAATCAAATTCCGATAATATTCTTAAATTATGTAAGTATGCTGATGATTTCAAAAAGTAATATTGTATATTGCTGTCCATTAAGATATATTTTATAATTTTATTTAAGAAATATTCACTTATGAAAACAAAACTTTTTAATATCACAATGATGACCTTTGTCTTTTTTATTTTTATTTATGGTTGCAACAAACCTGTTTCCATGAATAAGATAGTAGAAAAAAGCTTATCTATTGCAATAGGTCAATATACAGAAATGGCAGAAGTAATGAAAAATAAGCCTGAACTTCTTCCCAGGACAATAGATACAGCAGGGAATCTTTTAACATCGCCCTCAAGCTCATGGACATCAGGTTTTTTCCCCGGTTCTTTATGGTATCTTTATGAATATACCGGAGATGAGAAATTCAGAGAATATGCAAAGGAAATGACTTCGAGAGTTGAGAAAGAGAAATACAATAAGGGAACGCACGATCTCGGTTTCATGCTTTATTGCAGTTTTGGAAATGGTTTGAGATTAACAGGTGAGGAAAGTTACAATGAGGTTCTGCTTACCGGAGCTAAGTCGCTTATTACACGATTCAGACCTAAAGTAGGCTGTATTCAGTCGTGGAACAGCCGAAGCGGATGGCAGTGCCCTGTGATCATTGACAATATGATGAATCTTGAATTCCTGATGTGGGCATTCAAAAAGACAGGTGATTCTACATATTATAAAATATGTGTCAGTCATTCCGACACCACAATTAAAAATCATTTCCGGCCCGATTACAGCTCATGGCATGTGGTATCGTACGATACCATTACAGGAAAGGTTGAAGCAAAACAAACTGCACAGGGTTATTCCGATGAATCTGCATGGGCACGGGGACAAAGTTGGGGTTTATATGGTTACACTGTTATGTATCGTGAAACAAAGCTCGAAAGATATCTTAAACAGGCAAAGAATATTGCTGATTTTCTGATTAATCATCCCAATCTACCTGAAGATAAAATACCTTACTGGGATTACAATGCTCCAAATATTCCTGATGAGTTGCGCGATGCTTCAGCCGGTGCTATTATGGCATCAGCCTTAATCGAGCTTAGCTGCTATGTTGACAAGGCTATGGCACAAAAATACCTTGAAGTGGCCGAAAAACAAATAAGAACTCTTGCTTCGCCGGAATATCTGGCCAAAAAAGGTGAAAACGGGCATTTCATTTTAAAACATAGTGTGGGTTCACTGCCTGGTAAAAGTGAAGTTGATGTACCGCTTACTTATGCCGACTATTACTTTATCGAGGCTATGTTAAGATATAGAAATTTACCTGCGAAAATATAATTGTTTACTCTAAAATTAACTTTAATTACTTTTAAAACAGAAAAATATGAAAGAAGGAAGAAATAAACTATCAAGGAGGCAATTTCTTGGTACCTCTGCTCTCGGTATGGCAGGGATGCTAATTTTGCCGTCAATCGGATGCAACCGTGGTAAAAAAGCTTCCGTGGCCCGGTACGATCTTGTAAAACTTGGTTTCATAGGATTGGGTCAACAGGCTATGTTTTTATTGAATGGTTTCCTGCGTATTCCGGGAGTTGAAGTGCTTGCAGGAAGCGATGTGTACGGCATTAAGCGCACCAGGTTCGAAAAAAGGGTTGGTGAGTTTTATGCAAAAGCAGGTAAAAAGGCAGATGTCAAAACTTATGAAAAATTTGAAGACCTTCTTGCACGAAAGGATATTGATGCTGTGGTGATAGCTACTCCCGACCATTATCATGCCCTCATCGCAATTGCCGCATGCAAAGCCGGTAAAGACGTTTACCTCGAAAAACCTCTTACATTTACAATCTACGAAGGGCAGATGCTCAGGAAAACTGTACGCGAGAACAACAGAATACTTGCCGTCGGCAGCCAGCAGCGGTCTGATGATAATTTTAAACATGCCGTAAATCTCGTGCAGACAGGTACTATCGGAAAATTGTCACTTGTAAAAGCTTATGTCGGAGCTCCTCCAAAGCCGTACGATCTTCCGGAAGAACCAATTCCTGCCGATCTTAACTGGGACAGATGGCTCGGTCCACTTCCTGGGAATATTCATTACAATAGCCAGCTTAATCCTCCAATATCGCTAGATCCGCCTAAAGATGAGCAGATTTGGGGTGCATGGAGATGGTATAAAGAAATGGGCGGTGGTTTTACTACCGACTGGGGCGCCCACATGTTCGACATTGCACAATGGGGACTGGGCATGGATAACAGCGGTCCGGAAGAAGCCTCACCTATCGGTGACGGCACTGAATTCATGCAGTTCAAATATGCCAATGGCGTGATAATGACATCCGAATCATGGGACGAGAAGAAAACCAAAGGCGTAAAGTTCTTTGGCGATAACGGCTGGATAGAAGTTGCTCGCGGATATTTCAACGCATCCGATCCGAAACTGTTCCCTGAGAAAAAAGAGGAACAGACGAATATGCCTTATGAAACCAGAATCCCACATCAGGTCAACTTCATTGAATCTGTGCGTTCGAGAAAAGATCCTGTTGCAACAGTCGAAATTGGTCATAGAACATGTACAGTATGCAATATCGGAAATATTGCATGCGACCTGAAACGGACTGTCAAATGGGATCCGGAAACTGAAACATTTATTGACGACCCTGATGCAACGAAAAAGATGCACTATACTTACAGGGAAACCTGGAAACTGATTTGATATTCAGGTATTAATCTGTTAATTTTTATTATTTTGTATATTGATATTGATTAATCGTTAAGGACGAAGCAATTTAGTTCTTCACGATTATTTTTTTTGTTTTGAGGAATATTTATGTAAATAATTCACCACGAAGGGCACGGATTTACACGGATTTTTTCTCTGCAAGCGTGCAGACTCCGTGGTGAAA
>CAZIRN010000073.1:0-10210 GCA_964541495.1 uncultured Rikenella sp.
GTCATCGGTGCAAAGCTGATTTGCAGGATCAAGTCCGTTCTCCAGGAGGTAGTTGGCCCATGTTGACAAGGTTTCCCAGTGCTTCTCGGCATATTTAGCATTACCTTCTATAACTGAGATAGCGGTGGAAAGTATCAGCATATTTCCGGCTTCTTCAACAGGCATATCTTCACGATAAACTTGCCCGTTAGCAATAGGATATGTTCCAATGTCATGAGCCGGAAAAGGCTTAGTCCATTTCCCGCTCTCACTGTAATAGAAAATTCCATTTAGCATACCCTTTAGAAGTTCAGGATTATATATAAGATAAAGTGGCGCAGAGGGATAAGTAATATCAACAGTATTTATGCAACCATTGCTAGTATTTTCTTTTGAAAGAAAAAGAAGCTCTCCTTCCTTTGTGATAACAAGTTTATGAGCAGCAATTGATTGTCGGTAAGCTAAAGCACATAATTCGGCATATTTTTGTCCACTGGCTTTTGCAGCATCAACCATCAACTTTTTGTCAAATGTTATGCATTTTTTAATTATGGAATTATAATCAGAAGCAGCCATATTAAACGCTTGTTTAATATCTGTTTTCCCGTTATCTTTCCAGTAAGCCATAAGGTTATCTCCGAAATATTGTATCGAAAAGATGTCATCATATCCTATCATTAGATATCCTGATGCAGGTTTATCACCGACCTGGCCAAGGTCATTCACTGCAGACAGACCTGTCATCTTCAGATACATTTTATCTGGCAGAGTATTATCAATCGTATTTTTAAGTTTTCCATCAGCTATGAATTCAGCTTTGAGAATAGAAGGTTCGCCTATTGACATAGTCATCGAAGTGTCATCCTTACCAGTTAAATAGAAGTAACCCCAGTCTATGCGTATATCATCACCTTTTTTTGCCAGAATCGGCTGTTCAATAGTTCCTGTTTTAAGAAATGTTAATCCATTTTCTGTGAACCTTTCACTTTTGATTGACTGTTTAATTGTATTGACAGCCCATTCAGGAGTTGCTTCTATATAAATTTGTACTGAGTGTTTATTGGCATCATTCGATTTAATTTGCCAGGTTAAGTAATTCACAGGTCGTGAGATAAGGTGAAGATCATTCGAAAGTACAGGGGCAGTAAAGATCAGCTCAAGTGTAACAGGGCCACATTCAAAGGTGTACCATGTTTGTGTAGGTAGAAGAGTAACTGATTTCTGAACGGCTGTTTCAGAGAAAAGAATTTGAGAACTGGTTTTTCTGACCAGCCCAAAATCAAGCAAATGGAGTCTGGCTTCATTATGAGCATGAGCAGCAATGAGGTTTTTACCCGGTTTGAGTGATTTTATTACATCATCGCTGAGATCTATAAGTTGGTTTACCTTTCCAATACTGTCGGTAGTAACAATAGGTATCCCATTGATAAATATTTCAGCAAAATTATCATACGAATATTTAAGAGCCAGACCTGTTGTTGAAAAATCCTTATCGAGATTAATCACGCGTCTGACCCACAAATCTTTAGATCTCCATCTGGTTGCAGGGGGTATGGCTCGTGTTGCAAAAGGAGCCTTGCCATCCTTCCAGCCAGTATCTCGAAATGAAGGTTTTTCCCATCCTGCAGCAGGTTTTTCTTCTGTGTACTTGCCGTCCCAGTTTTCAATATCACCCGTATAAACAACCGGGTATGTAGGTATTTCTTCAATTCCCATAAATCTATAGATTTTCCCATCTACCCTGATTGCGCCGGTAAGTGGACGACTCGATTTTGTCCAGTGTCTCGGAAAATCATTGTAAAGAGTGTCTGTTAATGACCATATACTTATGTAAGGGTCAATAGTTACAAGAGGATAAGCAGGTGCCCGCACACTGTTATTTGCTTCGGGTGCAACGATTAATGTCCTGCTCCTTGAGGAACAGGAACAAGCTAATATTGCTATTAGCAATAAGTTGAATAATTTTTTCATTTTTTAAGATAATTTGTTATTTATTGATTTAATAATTTTTTAATATTCGCGATTGTTTTCATATTTGAAAGTATTATGCAACAGTTAGTTCCACTGCGGTAACTGAAGCTGCAGGGAAAATTATGTTGTCACTTATGTTCAGGATTTTTTCCTTTGTTACCAATGGATCATTTTCTGCGTTGAGTATTTCAAATTCAGGATTGGTGGAAAGTTCGAATGCTTTAGCTGATATAATTGACATATTATTTACTTTGAGATTTATTTCAGTTGATCTTACTCTGCTAAAATTTACTACATGAAGGTATATTGTAGTTCCCGTTCTGCTTGCTGTAATATCGAGATTTTCAGGCACCCCTGAAACTTGAATGTATTCTTTTCCAGTATGTTTTATATATAAAGCCATTATTTTAGCGACAGGCATCATAAAAGCTTTCCCTGATGGCACAGGTATCATTATTGCATTTACCTGCCAGCGTGTTCCGCAAAAATCGGCCAGAGTGGCTATTTTCAGAATATCCCCGTGACGTTCATGAAGATTCATCATTCGGGCATACGATACTCCGGCAGCCCATGAGGAGAGAACCTCACAGCGGTTTCGTCCCGGAATGGAATAGTGACATTCAGTAAGCGCCAATGGCATACTATAAGAGCTAACCTGGCTTCTAATTTCTCTTATTTTATTCTCATGAATTTTATAGGCGTCCATAAGTATTTCCCATGTGCCGGCCGGATCCTTCCGATACTCATTATCACGAAGAGGTGAGTTTTTAATATTCTGGCCAGGATTGAACATATGGTGGAAAGCAATAAAATCAATGTACTCTCCTGCTATATCAATCATCCTTTTTGCCCATCCACTGTCTCCCCATCCAATTAACTTGATAGAAGGATCGACTTTTCTCATCGCTTTTGCAAATTCAATAGTTTTACTGGAGGCTTGTTCTACATTAAATTTACCTCTGCCATAAGATGTTTCGTTCCCAAGTTGCCAGGTTTTTATTGTCAGAGGATCTTTAAAGCCATGCTTTATTCTGAGTTTATTTGAAGGATTATTGCAATAATCAACCCATTCACCTGCTTCTTTTGAATCTGCAGAACGGAGTTCCCCCTTTTTTGTAGCAGCATACTCCGCAAATCCTTCCGATTCAAAATTTACTACCATAAGAGGGTCGGCTCTCACCTGTCTGCAGAAATCAACAAATTCTGCAGTACCTACCTGATTTGATTCAATTCCGTTCCAGTTGATATTCAGCATTGGCTTTCTCTTATTTCTTGGGCCTACCCCCTCTTTCCAGCGATAATATGAAGAAAAAATCCCTCCCCACCGGATCATCCCTGGAGACAGGTCTTTTGTCACCTGAACAACATCCTCCCTCCATCTATCATTCTGATGATCCCATGCTGCTTCCACCGAAGAGTCAGTTACTCCCAGCGGCTCCATAAACTGCATATACAACCATGGAGACAATTCAAACAGGGGAGTGGAATTAATTGTCAATGTTGATGGCCTGTTTTGAACAAAAGGGATGTTTACTCTTGATGTAATTGCAACAGAGGCTCCTCCTAATGTTGTGTTCCTGATAAAATCTCGTCTTTTCACATTTATGATTTTCTTAATAATGTTATGTAAAGCCTCTATTTTTAAGTGAGTATATTCATAATTGTTTGTTTCACCATTGTAGGAAAGAGATTTCTTATTAAAACATTTGTTTTTAATACCAGATTTAATATTTCTTTATGCCAATGTCAATAAATTTAACACAGGCAGATTGGTAAGTCTATGTAAGTCCGGTTTCAAAGTTCTCTTATAATTTATTAGTATATTTTTAAACCAATATCAAAATAATTGAAGGGTTCATCTGTCTGAACAAATTCAAATTTTACGGAGATACAATTTGTACCTTTCCTGAGAAGACTGGCTGCATTTGGGGGCAATGTTACTTCGCTAACCTTAACTTCGGTATCCCATCTTCTCAGGTTATTTATCCGGATAGCAAATTCCCCGTTTATGTATATATCGGTTATACCGACATTGTATATAACAATCGCAGCTTTCTTAGGTATAGAAGGGAGATTAAAATCTTTTTGCAGATAAAGGCTTCTAGTGCTCCATATAGAATTTACCTCCGGTGTAAGCATTTGTTTTGCTCCAAATGGACCAAGTCCGCTATTCCATTTTCCTAAGTTGCATCTTTTGTACCAGTCAGATGAAGGTTCTGTAAATGAATACATCCACTTCTGAGGTTTATCTTTTGATAAAGGTATTAAGTAATGACCTTTTGTCAGCTCTGGTTTAAAAAGTTTGTTATGTATCTCAGCAAGTCTTTCAACTGGGATTTTGCTAATTTTTCTGTCATAAGTCATCCATCCATTAACCTCATTCTCAACATCGCTTATTTGTGTATAAACAGCTGCATTTAATCCAAAATTTTTAAGAAGGCAAAGATTGTCAACCCATAATTCATACCTTTCATTAAAATCTTCCAGAGAACCCATAGTTTCTCTTACTATATCACCCGACCTGTCAATATTTTTCTCCATTATTAAATCTGGTGTCCAGAGGTGTCCTTTGACAGGAAAATCAAGGCCTCCGCCTTCTCCTAAGACCATTGCTCTTGGATAATATTCTGGGACCCAGCCAACTGAAGGATATATTGTATAATCGTGAAAATCCCGGATATCGCCAACATTTCTGTCAATCCAGCCGCTGGCATTTGAAACGAGCCGTGCAGGGTCTTTTCTTTTTGTCCATTCCGTTAAGCGTTCTGTATCATATTGGCCCCACGATTCGTTAAATATTGTCCATTGCACAATTGAGGGATGATTATATAGTTGGTCTATTATGGCTTCCCATTCATTTTCGAATTCTCCTGCACCTCCGCTTTCAGAGCGACTAAATCCCGACTTTGGGCTTACCATATCCTGCCAGACTAAAATACCAAGTTTATCACAATAGTAATAAAATCTCTCAGGTTGCACCTTTACATGAACCCTGTCCATATTACAACCTGTTTTTTTAAGATATTCAACATCAAATTTTAATGCTGCATCCGATGGTGGGGTAAGAATACCATCGGGCCAGTAACCTTGATCTAAAGGTCCTATTTGAAATATCTCTTTGTTGTTAAGATGGATACGCATAAAGCCTTCTGTATCTTGCGCCAACGAAATTTTCCGCATTCCAAAATAGCTTTCCACTTCATCTATAGCCTTGTCATCAAAAATTAAACTTACCTTTAAATCATATAAAAATGGTGTTTCGGGACTCCATAATTTTGCATTTTTGATTTTAAGAATTACAGGCTTGCCTGCCGTACTCTCTCCTGTTGCAACTTCGCTTCCGCTATCGAGCACCTGTACTTTAACTTTATGCTTATAACCCCATCCTTTTAATGTTGCATCAACAATCAGCGTCTCCGTATCTATGTCTGTAACAATTTTTAGCTTATTAATTGAAACATCAGGCACAGGTTCCATCCATACCGACTGCCAAATACCACTGGTTGGTGTATATCGGCCTCTGGACAATCCTATAAGAGTTTGTTTGCCTATAGGCTGATTTCCGGTATTTGAAGGATCCCAAACGACAAGGTTTACTACATGTTTATCTCCTGCAGAAAGAGCATCAGTAATGTCGAACTGAAAAGCATCGTAACCTCCTTTGTGATCTCCGATGTATTTGCCATCTATCCACACTTTTGTATAATAATCAACGGCCTGGAAATGAAGAATAATACGTTTTCCTTTCCAGCTTTCAGGAATATTGATATAGCGTCTATACATCATCTCCTGGCTGCCTGTGACACTCTCTTTTATCCCCGAAAGCGCTGACTCAACACAAAAAGGAACAAGTATCTTATGATTATACCTTTGAGCAGGATTGTTATTTGTCCCAAATACTATTGCAAAATCCCAGAGTCCGTTAAGGTTAATCCATTCATTGCGGACCATTTGAGGCCGAGGATATTCTTGCCATACTTTCTCAGGATTGACATCAACTGCCCAGGGTGTCATTATATGGCCTGGTACTGCCTTCCAGTCCTGAGACGTCGCTACCATATTTTGCAGTGTAAGTAGCAAAACTAAAAGAATAGTTGATAAATATTTTTTCATATTATTTATTTATTTTTCTTCTAAAGACAAGAATTGTAGAAAATAAATTCAGTAAAAAATAGTCTAATGATAAAGCCATTCTGGCGGCACCTGTGTTCTGGGCTTGCCTGGCATTTCTACGGTAAATCTCAATATAGGCCTTCTTCCTTCTCCCTGGAAATATCCGATATGTAGTTTGTGGTATCCTTTGCCAAGCGAAAAATATTCTCCTTTTTCCACAGCCCTTGGATGCACACCGTCATTGGAAACCACAAGAGTATCGTTAAGTACCAGTCTGCTGCCATCGTCAGAATTAATAAATAAACCATAAATTCCATCTTCCGGGATATGTATATATCCGTCGAAAGCAATTGCAAAGTTTCCGTTAGATTCAGCCAATCTGGCGTTTACCGTTTCGGATATTACAGTTTTAACTGGTGTAAGTTTGTCGAAATCTGGTATAGTTGTGAATTCTCCTTTGAATATTCTGGCGCTGAGGCCATTTCTGTATTTGCCTTTAAAAGCCGCTGGAATAATTTCTTTTTTTACAAGGTTAAAAGAGATTGTTCTGCTTTTTTCTGTACCATATTGTGCAAAAGATTTTAATACACAGGATTTATTTACTGAAAATGGTGATGTATAAAGACTTGAATTAACATCTGGTTCGGTGCCATCAATAGAATAATAGATTTTTGCTTCCGGGTTATGACTGGAAAGAACAACAGGAAACTCATCTGAAAATATAAGTAAAGCTCTCTCAAGCACAGGGGGAGTTATGCCTTTGTTTGCTCTTGCAATATTATCGGCACCCATTTTATTCACTTTCCTGTCGTATGTCATTAATCCGTTTGTCTCTGTTTCCACATCTGTAATCTGAGTATAAATAACCGCACTCAGACCATTTTTATTAACGCATCTGTAAATATGGTCAATATAAAGCTCATAAGTGTTTAACAATTGAATAGTATCTGCAAAAGTTCTGTATCCCCAGTTTGTTGCTTCCCAGGTATGGTCTTTCACAGGATAACCAAGTCCTCCATATTCACCCACTACAATAGCTCTTTTTTCTTCAGGTTCAGGGCATGCCGGGCTTGGATAAGAATGAATATCTTTTATATCTCCTGTTCCGCGGTCAGTCCATCCAGAAGCACTATTAACGAGTCTGGTAGTATCGTATGTCTTTATAAGCTCTGTAATTCTTTCAGTGTCCCATTGACCCCATCCTTCATTAAAAGGAACCCACATAATAATTGAAGGGTGGTTATATTTTGTTTCGATCATCCGTTTCAGCTCAAATTCAAACTGTTCACCAGACTCGACTGTTTTTGTTATGTCAGGCATAGCGCCGCTAATATATTTATCGCCGCTGGGCATGTCCTGCCAGACAAGAATTCCCATTTTATCGCACCAGTTATAGAATCTTCTGTTTTCAACTTTAACATGTTTTCTCAACATATTGAATCCCATCTTTTTTATCATCTGCAGGTCATAAATCATTGCTTCATCGGTCGGCGGGGTATATATACCGTCAGGCCAGAATCCCTGATCGAGAGGACCGATTTGAAACAGAAATTCATTATTTAGTAAAATCCTCGTAAAACCATCTTTTGTTTTTCCAAGAGAGATTTTTCTCATTCCTGCTACAGAAGTAATTTCGTCGGAAACCTTATTGTCTGTTTTAAGAACTATTGAAACATCATAAAGAAATGGATTATCCGGGCTCCAGAGTATCGGGGCGCTTATATTAAGTTTTATTTCAGATCCTGCAGGGCCGGACTGTTTAGCTATTGATTTCCCGTTCGCCGATACGTTTATTTCAACCGTGCCTTTATTTTCTGATGAATTTATAAAAAACGACATAGTTTTGGCATCAATGTCGGGGACTGTACGAAACGATGAAATATGATTTTCGTTAACAGGTTCAAGCCATATTGTCTGCCATATTCCGGTTGTTGGAGTATACCAGATGCCACCGGGATTATTAACTTGCTTTCCGCGAGGCTGGGGTCCGTCGCTTGTAGGATCCCACACACACACCAGGATTTCGTGAGTAGCTCCATTATTCAATAACCCCGATATCTCAAAGGAGAACGGATCATATCCTCCTTTGTGCAAGCCTGCTTCTTTTCCATCAATCCATACCATTGTCTCCCAATCAGAAGCCTCAAAATTTAAAAGGATTTTTTTATTCTTCCATTTGCCGGGTAAGGAAAAAGTGTTTCTATACCATAAGTTTTCGTTTCCGGAAATCCTGCGTTTTACTCCCGAAAGAGCCGATTCAAGCGGGAAAGGCACCAGTATTTTACCATCCCAGTTTTCAGGTTTTGTTCCTTTAGGTGTAAGAGCATAATCCCACAATCCGTTAAGGTTTATCCATTCTTTACGTACCATATCAGGCCTAGGATATTCAGGCCAGGGCTTAAGAGGGTTAACTTTTAAAGCCCATTCCGTAAGTATAGGATTTTCGCAAATTTTCCAGTCATATTCTTTCTGACCGCACTGCCAGAAAAAAATAAGACTAAAAACAAATGAAAACATTAAAGTTTTTTTCATAATTTATGATTTTGAAAATTTTAAATTAAAATTTTGTTGCATTAAGCCTCTGAATTTAAACATTTTATTTAGTTATTAAATAAAAAAATTAATTATAAATTCAAAGGAAAATAATTTGAATAAAAATAATGTAAATACTGCTAAATCCTACGAATATATTACTCATTAACATTATTTAACATTTTTTGAATATTAAAATAATAATAAATAGGATTTCATATGATGCCTTGAATAAAGTTGTGATATTCCGGCCGGATGAAACCATTAAAAATAAATTTACTAAATATATTACTCCTGAGAAATAATAATATACAATCGAATTGAAATTTACTTGTAAAAGTAATTTACAGATATTATTGAATAAATTGCTATAACTGAGAAACTACTTTAAGAAAGGGATAAGATTCGATAACTATATTTTCGTTTCACTTACATTATGACATTCTGAAGGTTGAAAAATGGTAACAATTAAGATAAAATTTATACTTTTGAAAATAGTAACATATCCTCTTGCAAAAAAAGTTGGATACTAACGAATTCCAAAAAATGATATTAATAGCGAAAAAATGAAAATGTTGAGCATAGAAAATTCATTACTTCTATTACTTTCAGGGCTTTTTTCACAGTGTACAGGAACTGACCAGAAGGATAATCGTCCTAACATTATACTTATAATGGCGGATGATATGGGATATTCGGATATAGGTTGTTATGGAGGAGAAATTAATACGCCGAATCTTAACCGGCTTGCAGAAAATGGAATAAGATTTCGTCAATTTTATAATGGGGCAAGGTCCTGTCCAACGCGTGCGTCTTTACTTACAGGATTATATCCGCATCAGGTTGGGATTGGTCATATGACAAATCCATCTGAAAATAGTACTCAATATGATTATAATCTTCCTGGTTATCGTGGAACGATAAATCAGAACTGTGTTACTCTGGCGGAAGTACTTAAGGAAGCGGGTTACAATACTATAATGTCGGGGAAATGGCATTTAGGGTATTTTGGACAGGATAAATGGCCTATGCAAAGGGGATTTGATAAATATTATGGCATCATTGATGGCGGTGCAAATTATTTCAAACCTCAGCCGCCAAGAGGTTTAACTTTTGGTAATGATCATATTGATCCGGGTGAGAATTTTTATATTACCGATGCATTTACTGATTATGCTATAAGGTTTATAAAGGAGGTTAGAGCAGAGAACAAAAAGCCATATTTTCTTTATTTGGCATACACCTCGCCTCACTGGCCGTTACATGCATTACCAGAGGATATAAATAAATACAGGAATAGATACCTTATTGGCTGGAATAAGTTAAGGGAAGAACGTTTAAAACGCATGAAGGAAATTGGTGTTATATCACAAAATGTGAAATTAAGTCCTCAAGATTCTAGGGACTGGGATTCTCTTAGTGATGAGAAGAAGAAGGAAATGGATTTGCGGATGGCGATTTATGCTGCACAGATCGACCGTATGGATCAGAATATTGGAAGGTTGATTAATGCAGTAAGAGAGTCGGGTGAACTTAATAACACAATGATATTATTTTTATCCGATAATGGTGCCTGTGCAGAAGGTGGGGAACTGGGAGGCGGCAGAAAGGAAGA
>CAZIRN010000074.1:0-10134 GCA_964541495.1 uncultured Rikenella sp.
AAAGGAAACGCTTCATGGGGTTACTTCGACTACAGAATGAAAGGTGAGCCTTTTGCGGCAGGCTACCAGAGCGTCCCTGTTGACTGGGGCATTAATTCCGAGAGAAAAAAAGCTTTCTTTAATCTCCTTAAAGAAATTACAGGATACTAAAAATATACTTATCAACCAGAAATATTTAAAATTATTCTTTGCAATAAAAACTGTTTAATATGAAAGGATTAGTATCGAAAATTTTTTCTACTGTTTTTTTGACTGTTTTTTCTTTAGGCGCTTGCGCTCAGGGAACGTCAGTTCGTAACGTTCAGGAAATGCCGGATCATCCACGTATTCTTTTCTTTAAAGGTGAGGAAGATAAGATTCTTAAAAATCTGCAGTCTGATGCCGGCTGGGGAAAAGTGCACGACATGATAATCGGAGAATGCAACGACATCGTCGGGAAACCTCCGTTGGAAAGGGTATTGATCGGAAGACGATTGCTCGATAAATCGAGGGAAGCTCTTAAAAGGATTTTTTATCTTTCGTATGCATACCGGATGACTGGCAATAAGATATATCTCGATCGCGCTGAAAAAGAATTGCTTGCAGTTTCAGACTTTAGCGACTGGAATCCTTCCCATTTCCTCGATGTGGCAGAGATGACTATGGCTGTATCAATAGGGTACGACTGGCTTTATCATTCACTTTCCGAAACAACAAGGGCAATGTTAAGGGAAGCTATTATACAGAAAGGATTGAATCCCTCGCTCGATTCGAAATACAATAGCTGGTTGAAAGCAAGCCATAACTGGAACCAGGTGTGCAATGCAGGCATGACTTTCGGCGCCCTTGCTGTATGGGAAACCAACTCTCAACTGGCTGCAAGAATTATCGAGAGGTCGGTAAGTTCAATCACCCTGCCTATGGCCGATTATCTACCCGACGGAGCATATCCTGAGGGATATGGTTACTGGGATTACGGCACCAGCTTTAATGTTATGTTTATCAGTGCTTACGAAAAAGTTTTCAATACAAAATTTGATGGTTCCGCAGTTGATGGCATTCTAAAAACTCCATATTATATTGTTAACATGACCGGTCCTACTGGTTTATGTTTCAACTATTCCGACAACGGTTCAGGTGCAGGCGTTCACCCGGCAATGTTCTGGCTGGCATCAAGAATAGGGGACAACAAGGTACTTTACGAAGAAAAGAAATTTCTTGGAAAAATGAAAAATGCAGGCAACAGGCTTCTGCCTGCTATGCTTATATGGAACGCAGGAATAAATACATCTTCAATTACCGCACCGGAGAAACTAATATGGGTTGGTCATGGCAAAAATCCTGTAGCTATGATGCGTACATCATGGAGCGATCAGAATGCTTTATTTATAGGCCTGAAAGCAGGCTCACCAAGAGTTAACCATGGTCACATGGATGTCGGTTCATTCGTCATGGAATCGGAAGGAGTGAGGTGGGCAATGGACTTCGGACCTCAGGATTATAATTCACTCGAATCCAAAGGAGTGGACCTGTGGAACATGTCACAGAATTCCCAAAGATGGGAAGTATTTCGTTATAATAATTTCGTACATAACACATTAACTATCAACAGTCAACTGCAACGTGTCGATGGTACGGCCGATATAATCTCTTCCTCCGACATGCCTTCATTTATGAATGCCATAACAGATATATCACCGGTTTATTTCAACCAGCTTTCCACGGCAAAACGAGGCATTGCAATAGTTGACAAAAAATATGTCGTTGTGCGTGACGAATTGCAACCATTATCTGATAATACAACGGTGAGATGGACAATGCTCACTCCGGCTGATGTGAAAATCTCCGGACCAGGCACTGCCGAACTGACTAAAAACGGGAAAAAACTGGTTATTAGAGTTGCACTGCCCGATAATGTTATAATGAGAACATGGTCAACCGAACCCCCGCACGATTATGATGCTCCTAATCCGGGTACGGTATTGGTTGGTTTCGAGACTGTTGTACCTGCAGGCAATACAACGGCCATAGAGGTGTATTTGATTCCAGGAAACATCAATCGGGTAAGTGTTAAAGGTAAAGGCGAACTGAGTAACTGGCCTGCATCACAATGATTGACAAATACCCGGGCTGAAATAATGAGAAAATTAGCATGGATATATATAATTAATTATCATAAATTCAATGCGTTAACAGGCTTAATTTGTGCATCTTCAATTTTCGTTTCAGGATGTTCAGAGGAAAGATATGCGATTGCTTGTTTCTTTTACTGAAATAATTAATGAAGTTCTGTCAGAAATCACCAGTGATAGACGAATGTATTTTTAAATGCATCATAATTTTTATTCATACCTGTACGCTCTCCCTCAATTACAGGAGGCAGTGTCGGGAAAGACTCTGGTTGAATCGCGAAAACCTGAATAATTGAATTCATCTGACCATGGTTTCATTCATTACACCTGGATATACTCTTCCTTTTATACTGGTAACATCTCTTTTCTTTATGTGGGCAATACCGCATAATCTCAATGATGTTCGTTCTTATCAAACAAAGCATGTAAGTTTTGGATATAGACCGGATGCATGCAGGATTCATACAAACGGCATTTTATCTTGGCTATTTTATTTTCGCCATTCCGGCAGCAGTTATTATGCGGAAGTACAATCATAAGACAGGGCTGGTGACAGGTCCATCATTTTTTTAACTTTGAATTAACCGGAGGCTCTCCTTATTAATAACATTGTCTGCGTTAATATTTGTACTTTATGATTTAAGATTTAAATTTTAAGACTAGATTATTTAAGAAAATTAAAATATTATAAACTGGAATGAAAAAAATTGTTTCTTACATTATTTCAATAATAATTTTTACTGTCTGTTTGCCTGCTTTCGGAACTAAACCTGATGGTAAAACAGATATTTTTCATTATGAATTTACTCTCAGGCTGAACGATTCAACAGATGTAATTTATGGCGTTGCCGGCATAGACTTGCGCATTGTTGAGGAAACCTGCGATATATGGTTCGATTTCAGGAATATAGACAGTTCAGGCAGAGGAATGAATATAATTTCAGTGAAACTCGATGAAAAATTCGTACAATGGCGGCACATTGATAACCGGCTGACTGTAACTTCCGATAAAGTTTTACCGGTAAATTCTGTTATAAAAATTGTGATAAGCTATTACGGAATTCCTTTCGATGGCCTTATTATTTCGAAGAATAAGTTCGGAAGCCGCACCTTTTTTTCTGATCACTGGCCAGACAGGGCTTCATGCTACCTGCCTGTTGTTGATCATCCTTCGGACAAGGCAAAAGTGGATTTTATTATTATTGCTCCTTTGCATTATAAAGTTGTTGCAAATGGTTTTCTTATAGAGGAGAGCAATATTGAAGCAGGCAACAGACTTACTCACTGGAAAGAGGAAGTGCCTTTGCCGGTTAAAGTAATGGCTTTCGGTGCATCGCCTTATGCTGTCAGGCTTGCAGGATTTGCAGGAAATATCCCGGTATGGACATGGGTTTATCCGGAAAACAGACTGGAAGGTTTTGCCGATTATCAGCCTGCAGTAAAAGCTGTTGACTTTTTCAGCAGGCTTATTGGTCCATATCCTTTCGAAAAACTTGCCGGGGTGCAGTCGAAAACTATTTTTGGCGGACTTGAGAATGCTTCGTGTATATTCTATGCGGAAAATTCAGTTACAGGTAAAGGGAGAGCCGAAAGCCTTATTGTACATGAAACGGCACATCAGTGGTTCGGAAATTCCGTTACTGAGAAAGAGTGGAGCCATTTATGGCTGAGCGAGGGATTCGCAACTTATCTTACTCTGATATACATGGAAAAGAATTATGGAATGGATAAGCTAACAGCAGGCATGAGACAGGCGCGCGATGTGATTTTAAAATATGACAAAAAAAATAATTCACCTGTTATTGATACAACTGTTTCGGACATTATGTCGTTGCTGAATCCATACTCGTACGAGAAAGGCGCATGGGTGTTGCACATGCTCAGGCGGGAGACCGGAGACGAAATCTTCTGGAGGGGAATCAGACTATTCTATGACAGATTCAGGGATAGTGTTGCGCTGAGTATTGACTTCGAAAAGATTATGTCGGAAGTTTCAGGCAAAAATCTCAGGCAGTTTTTCAGGCAGTGGCTCGAAACTGCCGGGCAACCCGACCTGAAAATTTATACACGTCAGGGAAGCAGAAAAGGCTTTAGCGATATAATTATCGAACAGAAACAGGAATCGCCTTTTACTTTTATACTCGATCTTATTTTAAAAACCGGGAAAGAGGAAAGAATGGAAATATTAAAAATCAACGACAGGATTACTACCATATCAGTTAAAGGGAAGGTTGAAGAAGTAATACCAGATCCGGGAACATGGTTATTATATAGGTATATAAATAAATGAATATCAGATATATAACTATATCAGAGACCGAGAAATTGAATTGCTACTCCTGAAAGAAGTATAATGCCGCCAGCAATAATGTTGTTGTATTTTTCAACAGGCTTCATATTTATTCTGGCGAGTCCCAGAATAAAGAAAAGAACTATTGTCATCATAGTGGCAATAGTGACTGCCGAAAAAAGCAATGCAACAAATATTGTGCCCGATATATTGTTTTGAGCGGCAGGATACATAACGATCGGTATAAGGGGCTCGCACGGTCCAAATACGAAAATCAGAAATAAAATCCATGGTGTGGCAGACATAACTTCCTCGTCGTGAACATGAGTGTGTTCGCCATAGTGGGTATGTTCATGTTCATGCTGCTGGCCTCCGACGTGAAAATGTTTATGGGCGTGAGTTTTTTTCCTTGCCAGATTACGAACGCTTATAACCATATAAACAAGTCCGAAAGCAATAAATAGCCAGCCCGCAATATTACCTCTGAACGATTCGGCCGAAACAAGGCGGTTGACTGAAATTCCAACCGAAATGCCAATCAGACCGAGAATGACGGAACTCATTACGTGACCAAGTCCGCATATAAATGTGATAAACATAGTTTTTCTTATGCTCCATTTTCTGGCCTGACTAAGAACAATGAAAGGAAGGTAATGGTCGGGGCCCAGAAGTGTATGAAGGAAGCCCAGAGAAATAGCTGTAACAGCCAGAAAGTTTATAGAATTATCCATCCTGTTCGAAGTTCAATTACAAAATTTGTGCAATATAAAATTTATAAATCAATATTGGTCAATAAAATTTAATTAAAAAACCTTTTCAGATTATCTTGAGGATAAAACATCGCAAGGGTATCATTAAATAAATTATTAATTTTGCACGCTTTAGCAAAATAATTAAAGGAAAGGTCGGAATGGAATCCATTAATGATTCGGAACAAGGCCACAGGATCAAAGAATTTACTTTAGCCGGTTTACTTGCAACTCTTGGAATCGTATTCGGCGATATAGGCACCAGCCCGCTCTATACACTGAAAGCAGTTATTATTTGGGGGAGCCCTAACTATAACGCCCTTCTTATATACGGCTGTTTGTCGGCTGTTTTCTGGACACTTACGCTTCAGGCAACAATTAAATACATTATCATAACATTACGGGCCGACAATAATGGAGAGGGCGGAATTTTTGCACTTTATGCTCTTCTCGAGAAAAAACCGGTGAGTATTGTCATTCTGACTATGATTGGCGGTTCAGCGCTTCTTGCCGACGGAGTGCTCACACCTTCGATTACTGTTACTGCAGCAGCGGAAGGAATGAAACTGATCAGACCTGGATTTCCGGTTATTCTTATTGTATTGATAATTTTCGTGTTTTTCTTTTTTATACAGCAGATTGGTACAGGTCACATGGCAAAATGGTTTGGGCCGGCCATGGTTATCTGGTTCCTCATGATAGGGATTCTTGGAGCCGGTCAGCTTATTAAATATCCCGACATTCTGAAAGCAATCAATCCTGTATATGCCTATGAATTTCTGACAAAATACCCGGGAGCCTTTATCCTTCTGGGTGCAATATTCCTCTGTACAACAGGAGCTGAAATCATTTATTCCAGCCTGGGAAATTGCGGCAGGAAAAATATTCAGATTTCATGGATATTTGTCAAGATATCACTTTTGCTTAACTATTTCGGACAGGGAGCTTGGCTTATGATGAATGGCAATCCGGGGAGCAATGCAAATCCTTTCTTCTCAGTCATGCCTGAATGGTTCCTGCTTCCGGGGATAATTATTTCAATACTTGCTGCTATTGTTGCAAGCCAGGCCATTATTAACAGCTCATGTAACTTATTGGCAGAAGCAATTTCGCTTAATTTCTGGCCGAAAATAAAAATTCTTCATCCAACAATGGAAAGAACCCAGGTATATCTTCCGTTCGTAAACTGGTTCCTCTGGATTGGATGCAGTTTTGCCGTCATTTTTTTCAGAAATTCGACCAATATGGCATCCGCTTATGGCCTGGCTATCTCGATAACAATGTTAATAACAACTTTTATTCTCGCTTATTTTATGAATCAGAAGGGCGTAAATCACCGGCTTGTATTTATTTTCCTTGCAGTATATCTGACTATTGAGGTAAGTTTTCTCATTGCAAATCTTTATAAATTATCAACCGGCGCCTGGTTTACCTTATTACTTACAGCCTGTTTCCTGTTGATAATGTACGGCTGGTATTTCGGAAGAAAAATTAAAAACAGATACATCACATTTGCCAACCTTAACGATTATGTAGATTTGTTCAAAGACCTCAGTAAAGATGAATCGGTTCCGAAAACGGCAACGAACCTTGTTTATATCATAAGAGCCAACAATCCTGAACAGGTTGAGTCGAAAGTAATATTTTCAATTTTCAGGAAACAACCGAAAAGGGCAAACACATACTGGCTTATCCATGTAAACATAGTAAACGATCCCAAAATGTTTGAATATAAAGTAACTCATATAATCCCAAAAATTCTTATCAGAGTTGACTTTAACATAGGATTCAAAGTGGAACCCAGAATTGATCTTTACTTCAAAGAAGTTGTTGAAGACCTTGTTAAATCAGGCGAGATAACCCTCGACAGTAGTTATGAATCGCTCAAAAAACATGACCTTAAAGGAGATTTTAA
Source organism: uncultured Rikenella sp. (assembly GCA_964541495.1). GTDB lineage: Bacteria > Bacteroidota > Bacteroidia > Bacteroidales > VadinHA17 > LD21. The sequence continues at coordinate 7,066 of CAZIRN010000074.1, forward strand.
ATTTGTTCTTATTGACAGAGTTATGCCTATTGATAATCCTCTTTCGACTCTCGAGAATATTACACTTACCATCCATAACTTTGTAAGGAAAATAAGCTTGCCCGATGTGAAAGCTTTTCATCTCGATTCAACCAACACTATCGAGGAGCAGGTTCCGATAATTATTGATCAGCCTGTAGATTTCCGAATCAAAAGAGTATCATAACGATGTTTACATGTTCATGCTAATGCTGTTTTTTCCAATAACAAATCTTACTTATTATTTATTTTTGACCGCCTTTAAATTATTGATTGAATTTTTATCAAAAAATATGTAGATTAAATAATTGTTTAATTTTATATTGTAAAAATTCAACTTAAAATCAGGAATTAAAATAAACCTTAAAAACAATTCTGACATGAAGAAGATATTTCTACTGTTTTTTTTGACTGCTGTTTCGCTTAACAGCTTCAGTCAGGTATCGGTAGCTATGACTGTTGATGCGGGAGCCTCAAAGTATACTATAAGCCGCCATATATACGGTCATTTCTCTGAACATCTCGGACGGTGTATTTATGATGGTTACTGGGTTGATCCTTCTTTGCCTGTGGCAAAACAAGATCGCATACGACTCGATATCGTGGAAGCTTTGAAAAAGATAAGGATTCCTAATCTTCGCTGGCCGGGAGGTTGTTTTGCAGACGAATATCACTGGCGCGACGGCATTGGCCCTATAAACCAGCGCCCCACAATGATTAATACAAACTGGGGAAATGTTACTGAAGACAATAGCTTTGGCACTCATGAGTACCTTCTTCTTTGTGAGCTAATAGGAGCAGAACCTTTTATTGTAGGCAACCTCGGAAGCGGCACTGTTGAGGAGATGTCGAAATGGGTTGAATACCTGAACTTCGACGGCATAAGCCCGATGACCAACATGAGAAAACAAAACGGCCATGAGAGGCCGTGGGGCGTAACATGGTTTGGAGTGGGAAATGAAAACTGGGGCTGCGGCGGTAACATGACACCTGAATATTATGTTACACAGTACAGACAATATGCTACATTTCTTAAAAATTATCCCGGGACTACTCTGAGAAAAATTGCATCAGGGCCAAATTCTGGTAACTATAACTGGACAGATGTTTTGATGGCAGGATTAGCGCCTGGTGGAAGAGGAAACATCTGGGGTATAGATCTTCATTATTATACAAACCCGCCCAGAGGGACATTCGGACAAGGGACTGCACAAAAGCAGATGCAAAGCCAGGCTTCAGCAACAAATTTCACTGAAGCGACTTATTTCGGTACGATGAGGAATGCACTTAGAATGGAACAATTAATCAGAGGGCACGATTCGGTTATGACAAAATATGACCCGCAAAAGAGAATCGCACTTGTAGTAGGCGAATGGGGTATATGGTGCGATCCTGAACCCGGCACAAACCCGAGATTCCTGTACCAGCAGAACAGTCTGAGGGATGCACTTATTGCCGGCTCGACACTTAATGTCTTCAATAACCACTGCGACAGAGTAAAAATGGCACAGCTTGCACAGACGGTCAATGTGCTCCAGGCACTCATTCTTACCGAAGGTGCTAAAATGATTTTAACACCAACCTATCATGTCTTCGATATGTATAAAGTTCATCACGATTCGAAAATGTTGCCTGTGAGTTTTACAAGTCCCGATTACGTGTATGAAAAACAATCTCTGCCTGCGCTTAATGCCTCAGCTTCGCAAGACTCAACAGGTACTGTCCATATAACACTCGTGAACATTGATCCGAATAATTCGATAAACATTAGTATAACCCTTAACCAGGTAAAGTGGTCAACAGTTACAGGACAGGTGCTTACTTCAGCTAAAATTACCGATATAAATACATTCGACAAGCCTAACTCAGTTGTTATTCAGAAATTCAATGGCGCCAGGAAACAGGGCGACCTTCTTAATGTTGCCATGCCCTCGAAATCGGTTGTGATGCTCGAGCTAAAATAGTCTTTGAGAAGAGAGTTTTTTATTAAACAATTTTGATTTTTTGATTTATTTTTGCTGTGGAACAAAATGATTGAGTGTTCCTAATAATAATGTTTAATTATGAAAACAATTAAAATTTCAGTTATGCTTATCGCTTTATTTTTAGGTTTTTCAGGCTGCGGGGAAAATACAAATCCCGCGACATGGAGTGACAAAAAGATTAATATGTGGTTTGACGAAGGAGGATGGACCGCCGGATGGAAGGTTAAACCGGATAGTTCAATAGATAAGAAGGCTCTTGCAGTTTCTTATTATAAAAACAAGGAAAGATGGGATAAAGCTTTTTCTTTTCTGAAAAACACTGATCTTGAATCACTTGAGGTTAAACGGCATGATATTGATGGAGATAACCTTTATGCTTCTGTAAGTGAATACGTTACAAAGGGTGAAAACGAAGCCATGTTCGAGGCACATCGCAAATATATTGATATACAATATGTTATAAAAGGAACTGAGATAATTAAGATTGCTCCCCTTGCGATGCGCGATTCTGTCTCGCAGGAATATGATGAGAACCGTGATATTGAATTTTTCAGTGTTAAAGAAAGCAAATCTTTATTAGCAACTCCCGATAAATTCTTCATTTTTTTCCCATCTGATGCACACAAGCCCGGTCTCATCGCCGGGAAAGCCGACTCAGTAAAGAAGATAGTCATCAAACTGCGGATTGACTGAGGATGGGTATTGTTCAGTCTGTAATAAACTGGTATATGATCCACCTTAATTACTTTTCGGTGGCTTTACTGATGACTATCGAAAGTTCTTTTATCCCTTTTCCTTCGGAAGTGGTGATTCCCTTTGCCGCGTATAAAGCGGCGCAGGGAGAACTGAATGTCTACTTTGTGATTCTGTCGGGCACTGCCGGTGCGCTTGCCGGAGCGTTTGTAAATTACTATCTTGCACTCTGGCTTGGCCGGCCTCTCATATATAAATTTGCAGGCTCTACCGTTGGCCGGATGCTTCTTCTATCGGAGGCAAAAGTTAAACATGCCGAAGATTATTTCATAAAAAATGGGAAATCATCAACTTTTATAGGGCGACTTGTGCC
>CAZIRN010000075.1:0-9961 GCA_964541495.1 uncultured Rikenella sp.
GCTGCTGCAAGTCGTGAAGCATCAACATCACATAGCGCTACAAAACGTGTCTGATCTTTTAGTCTCATAAAGTCTCTCATATCGCTCATGCCCTGTGAACCTGTTCCTATAACACCCATAACTATACGATCGGAAGGAGGTATTTTGCCTCCACGGCCCAACGATGAAGCCGGTACAATGTAAGGAACGACAAAAGTTCCGGCTATTGCAGAAGCAGATTTTTTTAAGAAATCCCTTCTAGATGTTTTCGTTTCCATTTTATACTTTTTTAATTATCAATTGCAATAGGTCAAGTTTCAGATTTGAACAGGCAATCCGGGCACAGGGACTTCAAATTTCATATCAACCGGCCCGAATTCTATTTTTGACGGGCCGAGGTTCATGTCCGATTTAAGTATTTCGTCCCATGTGATCATCCTGCCTGTATATGCGGCAGTTCTTCCCATTATAGCTGTCAGTGTAGAAATTGCAGTTTGTTCCGCTTCATTAACGTAATTACCGGTTCGGATAGCCCATACCAGATGCATATGCTCCTGTACATAGGCAGGTATTTTCAATGAATTTGTTGGATTATTATTTTCATCCCTTGGGTATTCGAATTTCCATTTAATATTTCCGTCGAGGTCCCAGATAATATTCTGGCAGTTAGTATATCCTTCGGTTCCAACCACTATTTCGCCTGTGCCGTTTGCACAGCCATCTATCTGCCGGCACATGCTGTGAGAACTCATGCCGTTGCCATAACCAAAATCAATACTGAAAAAATCATACTGGTCGCCTGTAACACGTCGGTGTCTTCCTCCGTAACCTATTGCACTTTCAGGATGTTTTCCCGTGAACCAGTTTATTACATCAATATTATGTACATGGGTATCAAGAATATGGTCGCCTGAAAGCCAGCAGAAATTATTCCAGTTACGTATCATATATTCCATGTCGTTCCATCCGGGCTCTCTTAGCCGGAACCAAACATGTTCCTGGTTCCAGTAAGCTTTTGCGGATGTAATACGTCCGATAGCACCGGCGGCCACCTGCTTATATGTTTCTATATAATCTTCCTGGTGTCGTCTTTGTGTACCAGTAACCACATTGAGTCCTATTGCTTCGGCTTTTTTCGCTGTCGTAATTATTGACCTTATACCGGTCGAATCCACTGCAACTGGTTTTTCCATGAATACATGCTTATTTCTGGTCACTGCTTCAAGGAAATGTTCCGGTCGGAATTTAGGAGGTGTTGCAAGTAGTACAACATCAATTTCGTCAATAGCCATTAGTTTTTTATAGGCATCAAATCCAACGAAACAGTTTTCAGCTGGAATTGGCAATCCGAATGAAGCAAAGCGTTCTCTGCATGCATCAATTTTATCCTGGAATACATCGGCCAGAGCAATAATCTCGAGGTCGGGCCCGGCACTGACAAAATTGATCGCAGCGCCTGTTCCACGGCCTCCTGCTCCTACAAGGCCTGCTCTGAGTTTTTTCCCGGGTGGTGCTCCCTTAAGGATAGGAGGCAGACCTTCTGGTTCCGCTATCTTCTTTCGACCGCATCCGGTCATTATTGCCCCTGCTCCTGCAAGGCCAATACCGGCTGCGGCAGCTTTCTTAATAAATTTTCTTCTGTCGAAATTTTCCATTATGATTTTATTTCTTAGATATTATTAAACTGTCAGGCTCACATACCACTCTGAATCCTACGTCAATACAATCGGAATACCACCAGATGCTTTTAGGCATTTGAGGATCAGTCATTAACCAGGTATCGGTTTTTGTAAAATCACGTGCAGCACTTCTGACATCCTTTGCATCACTCTTGAAAGACCCCCCCCTGATCACTCTCTCCTTTCCTTCTGCAGGCCCTCGTGGGTTTATGCAAACCGTATCCTTTTTATAAGCATCGGCAGAATAATAATCGGAACAGAACTCGGCAACGTTTCCTGCTATGTTTTTTATTCCAAACGGATTGGGTTTAACTGCCGAAGGCTCAGCCGTCCTGTAATTGCTGTTTTCCTTGTAGATAATATAGGAAGAGATTACCGCAGTATCGGGTTTGAATATTCTTTTCATAAATCCTTCTGAAGAAAACTTTTTAGGATCTCCTTCGAAGAAATATGGTGTTGAAGTACCCCCTCTGCATGCATATTCCCATTCTGCCTCTGTTGGCAAACGATAATTTTTGCCTGTTTTTTGCGACAGCCATTTACAATAAACATTTGCGGCATACCATGTCATAGTTATTGCAGGACGTGAACCTTTGCCCCAGCCCTGATCGGGAGCTCCCCATGGAGGAGTAGGTCCTGTAATCGCATCAACTCTCTTTTTTGTGACTACCTGTCCTTCTGTTCTTCCCTGAGAAGAAGTGGCCTGGAAAAATGCAAGATACTCGTCCCAAGTCACCTCTACTTCACCTATCCAAAAAGGAGATACCGTTACCTCCCTTATAGGACCTTCATCATCTTTTCGCAGTGGTTCATCGTCAGGGCTTCCCATATTGAATTTTCCTGCGGGGACAGCTATCATGTTAAATGATACACCTGTTCCCGTGATATGTTCAGTAAAATTTTCGAATTTTTCGACCTTTGAAGGCTCAGTGTAAATAATCGCAGTTCCAGTTTTAATAACTCCAAAAGCTGTATCTTTTGCATGTTTAATATTTTTATCAAAATGGCCGACGTCAATATGGCAATTAATACACTGCAAAGATTCCTTGTTTAAAGTGTAAAACAGATGTGCATCGCCTCCGTCTTTTGATAACGTCACAGGAAACAGATTAGTGTGACATTCGATGCATGATTCTTCATAAACAATTTTTTTCGCATTTTCCGGAAGCCTTTTTGCCTCCCAGTTAAAATCTGCACTATCCTTAAACCAGTATCCATAAATATCCTTTAACCCATGCTTTACTTTTGTAAAAAGATATCCTTTGCCTTTAGGGGCAAGATGACATTCAATACAATGTATCTTTACACCGGAACTGTTGTTGTAATGTGTTGATAGTTTCCATGCCTGTTCGGCATGGGGATGAATATGGCATGACATACAATATTCATCGCTCGAAGTGTATGAGATTGCCTTATCTCCCAGTATTATTACGATTATACAAACAATAACTCCTGCAAAAAAAATCCATACTGCTAAGCTCTTTTTTCTTAAACGTCTGCTTGCCCTTATCTTATCCATTAAATATTTCTATTATCAAATTGGGTATTACTAATCAGTTCAACAGAATTGATACTTTTTCCAGGCGGCAATATTTGATTATGTTTTTATATATTTATCCGACATGCTTCACTGATTACGGGTTATTAGGTATCTCAAAATCCCAACTTTAAATCTGATTTATCGGGCGCTTTTAGTCCTTCTTTCCGCTAACTAACTGTAGAGGTTTGACTGCATGACACTGGTGTCAGCCATGGTTGAGTGTATAAAACTTTAAATGTTTAAAATCATTTATTATTCCTTAAAAGTTACATTAATTCTTTATTAAAGGGCTGTCCATGCATTACCCTTAATATTTGAATTAACTACTGCATGAATAAATCTCATACCTCGAACACCGTCATGAACAGTAGGAAATTCTCCTGGATTAAACTGTTCACCTCTTATTGACTTTGCCATACCTTTATAAATATTGGCTATCGCTTCATAAATTCCTTCTGGATGTCCGCAGGGCATCGTATGGCTCTTTTCGGCAAATTCACTATTATATCCGTGAGCAGGTTTAAGAACCTGCACAGGATCAGCGTCGCTTAATAGGTAAAGGAAGTTTGGATTTTCCTGCCCCCATTTGAGACTTGCTTTTGAACCGTAAACAGCGATGGTCAGGTTGTTTTCTTCTCCTGTTGCCACCTGGCACGACCTGATTACACCTTTAAGTTTAGGATTTTCGAAACGTAAAAGCACAGTTCCGTCAAGGTCGAGTTTAAATCCTTCCTTAACAGGATTCAAATCTGAGAGTACCTGTTTTATCTCTAACCCTGTAGTGTATTCAATAAGGTTGAATGCATGAACGCCAATATCGCCCATACAACTACTTACACCCGATTGTTTGGGATCAAATCTCCAAACGCCGGTAATGCGGCTTTCTGAACCGTGAATGATTGAATTCACCCATCCCTGATAGTACTGGGCATCAATTCGCTGGATATTACCAATAGCACCTGATTTAATCATTTCACGCATCTGTCTTACCATCGGGTAACCGGTATATGTATGAGTAAGTGCAAAAGTGAGTTTAGTTTCCTTAACAAGCCTTTCCAGCTCAACAGCTTCATCAACGGTCATCGTCATTGGTTTCTCACACATCACATGAAATCCGTTTTTAAGAAGCAAACTTGCAAAGGGAAAGTGCAGATAATTTGGTGTTACTATCGAAACGGACTCTATTCTTTCACCTTTAGGCATGGTTTGCTCGCTCTTGATCATCAATTCAACATTCTCGTAACATCTGTCGGAGGGTATACCTTCTTTTGCTGCAAATTCCCTGCTTTTCTCATAGTCAGCATCAAAAACTCCGCCAACAAGTTCGAAATCATTGCATATACGGGCTGCACGGCGGTGTGCATCTCCAATAAACGCCCCTATACCGCCACCTATCATTCCAAGTTTAATCTTCTTCATGATAAACTATTTATAGTTTTTATTTGCCGAATAAGTTTTACTCTCCCGATTAAGTATGTTTTTTATTATTTATAACAGCAAATTTTTTAATTTTTTTGATATGAAAAATTAACAAAAATCCTGTTTTAAAATATTTTCATAATAACATGAAAACATCAGTATTATCTTTTTATAATAAAGTGGCTTTATCCAGGTAAAACCGGAAGAGCGATCATGTCGCAAATAGTCTTATTAGAAATTACTTCTTTTCAAATGCAGCATCAAATGCCATAGCAGACGGTGGAAAATCAATTTTCTTCACAAAAGCGGCAGCTTCTTTCGCTCCAAACTCGCGATCCATGCCACTGTCCTCCCATTCAACCGACAATGGTCCGTTATAACCAATTCTGTTAAGAGCTCTGATAATCTCCTCGAATTTTATTTTACCTCTTCCCAGACTCCTGAAATCCCAGTATCTGTCTTTTGCTCCGAATTCTGTATGTCCTCCAAAAACTCCTGCTTCAGTAGGTACATCCGACCAGTAAACATCTTTCATGTGTACGTGGAAAATCCTGTCGGCAAACGTGTAGATAAATTTTACATAATCAACGCCCTGATAGCCAAAATGTGAAGGGTCGAAGTTGAACCCGAAAGCCGGATGATTATTTACTGCTTTAAGAGCCCGATTGGCTGATGCTATATCAAAAGCAACTTCCGTGGGATGAGCTTCGAGTGCAAATTTTATTCCAAGTTGTTTGAATCTGTCAAGAATAGGTATCCATTTTGAAGCAAATTCATTGTAGCCTTCATCAATCATAGAAGGCGAAACCGAGGGAAATGAGTAAAGCAGATGCCATATCGGGCTTCCTGTAAAGCCGTTAACAACTTCCACTCCCAGCCTGGCAGCAGCTTCAGCCGTTTTTATCATTTCCTGTGCAGCTCTCTGATTGATTCTTTCAGGATAGCCGTCGCTCCAGATATAATCGGGCAAAATACTTTTATGTCTCTGATCAATCCTGTCACATACTGCTTGTCCGACCAGATGGTTCGAAATGGCATATACTTTCAATCCATATTTTGCAAGCAAATCTTTCTTTGCTTTGCAATATGCAGCATCGGCTTTGTTGACTTCAAAATGGTCACCCCAGCATGCAAGTTCAAGGCCTTCGTATCCGAATTCCTTTGCTTTCCTGCAAAGTTCTTCAAGTTTGATGTCGGCCCACTGGCCGGTAAAAAGTGTAACTGGTCTGCTCATTGTTTTTGTTTTTAAATTAACTTCTATATTGTCATATCTCGAAATATTTTCACTTTCCAAGTAATAAAGGCAGGAGTTTTAAACTTTAACTCTGCACAGGTTGCTGTTTATAATTTCTTACATCAAAATTGGAAACGAAAACAGTATTTTTCAAATATAAAACATAATTCTATTATAATATTTGAATTGAAATGTCCTGAAATATAAATTTCAGTCAATTTATCCTGTTATTTCTTTGTAATAGTAACTTCTTATTTATTCATAGCCATTTATTGACTAAGATTCAAAATATTTCATTACCCCATTATGACATGACATTAGTTATATCAGTGAATTATTTCTTTCTTAAAATAGTCTATCGTCATTTTGAGCCCTTCCTGGAGATTCATTTCAGGGCTCCAGTTTAGGACAGCTTTTGCAAGTGAGATATCAGGTTGTCGTTGTCTGGGATCATCTTCCGGTAGAGAGCAGAATTTTATCTTTGACCTCGATCCTGTCATTTTTATAATTATCTGTGCAAGATCAATAATTTTAATTTCAGCGGGGTTGCCTATATTTACAGGCCCTGTAAAAGAATCGGGCGACTCCATGGTTAACAATATACCTTTTATAAGATCATCAATATACTGAAAACTTCTCGTCTGGGAACCATCGCCAAAAATTGTAATTTCATTTCCTTTCAGGGCCTGAACAATAAAGTTTGAAATTACTCTCCCGTCGTCGGTCCTCATCCTTGGCCCGTAAGTATTGAAGATCCTGACGATTTTTATATTGACTTTTTCCTGTCTGTTATAGTTCATAAAAATAGTTTCGGCACATCTCTTACCCTCGTTGTAGCATGAGCGGGCTCCAAGCATGTTTACATAACCTCTGTATCCTTCATGCTGTGGATGAATCTGAGGGTCACCATAGATTTCGCTTGTTGATGCCTGTAGAATCTTTGCACCTGTTTTAATCGCAAGTTCAAGAGTATTTATTGCACCAAGTACTATTGTTTTAATAGTCTTTATACCGTCTTTTTGATAAAATACAGGTGAAGCAGGGCAGGCAAGATTATATATTTCATCGCAACTGATATGTATTTTTTCTGTTACATCCTGCTCAATAACTCTGAAGTATCTGTTATTTCTTAGATGTCGGATATTTTTCCCTCTCCCGCTAAAAAAATTATCGAGACATATAACGTAGTGCCCTGATTCAAGAAGTTTTTCACAAAGGTGCGACCCGATAAAACCGGCCCCGCCTGTAACTAATATTTTTTTCATTAAAAACTCATTAAAAGAAACCTCACAAATATAATTTTTTATCATTATTATCTGATAGACAATCAGAATTGTCCTGCAAATTTTGAAAGGTAAAAATTCAATCAATAAGTGAAAAGTAATTATATAACCCTGAAAAATAAAACATAAAGAATTATATAACCTGCCAATGTAAATACGGAAACAATAAGAAATAATATCAAAAAATAATTAAAACCGGATGGTAAAGAATTTACAAATGATACTTATTATTGTAAGGATGATATTGTTTTCCAGACCTCTTCCGGATTTTTCAAAGCATTCTCAGGCATTTTTCCATTCTTTCCGAAGACCAGAAGTTTATCATATTTTTCAATCGTCACCTTCGACTCATCAATTTTGCCGCTTTTATCTTTAACCGCATTTAAATTAAGTCCGAGATGCCTTGCCATAAAATCGTACATTGCAATCCGTTTCGAATAGCCATAATCGTGCTTTTCATTTGCAAGGTGCACATTCTCAACATTATCCTGCTTTCCATATAAAGAATATATTTTCCGGAGATAAGGGAACTCTATTTCAGTTACATGTTTTGTCCAGTCGTCTCCGTCGGAAATAACCAGCATTGGGCGGGGTGATGCCATAGCAGCAATTTCGGCATTATAGGTTAAAAGTTCGGTACATGATTGCAGAGGCATTCCGCTTTCACACGGACAGCCTCCATAATAGTATGAAGAAACCATAACAACAGGCACACTTACTTTTATTCTGTAGTCGAGTGCGGTGGCAAGCATTGCCTGTGTAGCTCCTCCCGAGGCACCTGTAATTCCAATTCTTGTGCCGTCCACAAAAGGCAAGGTAGTAAGATAATCTATTGCCCGAATAGAGTTAAGTGTCTGCATTGTATGCGCCAGACCTGTCCTATGGAGTTCGTTTGCAAACTGAAGCCTCGATTCGCCCCATGCAAACATGTCGTAACTGAATACCACGGCGCCCATCCTTGCAAGAGTGGCACAACGGTACTGCATATCGGGCCGGTAACGGCCGTACAGGTTGGTATCGGGGTTTGAAAAATGTCCGTAAGGACATAAAATAAGTGGAAACGGACCTTTACCTTTTGAAGGTTTATAAACAGAACCGCACAGATATACTCCCGGAATTGTTTCGATTGCAATGTTTTCCACACTGTATCCTTCATATCTTCTTGCAGGTGTGACAATGGGATTGAATGGCGTTTTCCGTGGAAAAGGGCTTAGTTTCAACTGCCTGAGGAAACATTCACGTAATTGAGCCTTCCTCGATTCCCAGATTTCGGCCGTATTACAATAGGCAAGAAGTTGTTCAAGATGTTTCCTGCCTTCTTCCACCGGACGCTGATAATAATTAAATCTGTTAATCTGGTAAGTACCTTCGCCTGTTTTTTCATATACCAGATCAAGCGGTAAAAGAATATTTGTAAGGGTCGGCTCAATATCTACCCGGTAACGCCATGTGGGATAGTTTACAAATATATCTTTTACAAGGTTCTCACTGTATTGTAGTTTAATATGGTATCTATTCTCGATATCAATTAAAACTTCTTTCAAAGGTTTCTTATAAACCTCTTCCGGCAGTTGTGCTCTGACAAACGTAGCCGAGAAAACCAGCAAAAAGAAAAGAAATAGTTTTTTCATTTTATTAATTTTTTTATTTCTCATATCTCTCTGTGACCCTTTATGGTACTATAGTAGTATATATCGCTCTGTTTTGAAAAATAACAAAGAAAAATATTGAGAAGTCACAGAGATAAATATTATTCAGTTCTTCATACTATGAAATAGGAAATTAGTAACAAATCTATATTTTTGTCTGATTTTTTTTTTTTAAAATTAAAAAATTTTCATTAAAAACTTTGATTTTAAAAAATCATAATTATCTTTGCTTTTCAATTTTGATAATAAATGAAGAATTTTTTATTACCTGTTATTTCCATTATAATCATCCTTCTTCTTAACGGCCGAAGATGACCCGGAAATAATTTGTAATAAATTTTGATATACAGAACTTTCCGGGTCTAATCCGGAAAGTTCTTTTTTTATAAAAACGATTATGAAAATAAAACTTAGAAGTTCTGTCTCCACACAGGGAAGGAATATGGCTGGAGCAAGAAGCCTCTGGCGGGCAAACGGTATGAAGGAAGAGCAATTCGGGAAACCTGTGTTTGCTGTTGTTAATTCTTTCTCTCAATTTGCTCCGGGCCATGTACATCTGCAAAAAGCCGGTGAAATAATCAGAAATTATATCAGAAATCAGGGCTTCTTTGCCGCAGAATTCAACACAATTGCTATTGACGACGGCATTGCAATGGGCCATGACGGAATGCTCTACTCTCTCCCTTCACGCGAACTCATTGCCGACAGTATAGAATATATGATGAACGCACACATGGCTGATGCCATGATATGTATCACTAACTGCGACAAAATCACACCTGGTATGCTGATGGCTGCAATGAGGCTAAACATTCCCTTTATAATTGTATCGGGAGGGCCGATGGAAGCAGGCTTACACAATAATACATATATAGATCTGATTGATGCAATGGTTGCTGCCGCCGATGATAATATAAACGACGTTGAGCTTCTTCAGATTGAAAAATCTGCCTGCCCAACCTGCGGCTCATGCTCCGGAATGTTCACTGCAAATTCCATGAACTGCCTATCCGAAGCCATCGGACTTGCTCTCCCGGGCAACGGAACGGTGCTTGCCACTCATAAAAACAGACATCTGTTATTTGAAAAAGCAGCCGATACTATTATTAAGAATACAATAAGATATTATTACGATGGTGACCAGTCAGTACTACCACGTGCAATAGCAACAAGAGAAG
>CAZIRN010000076.1:0-9916 GCA_964541495.1 uncultured Rikenella sp.
CATTGCAATCATGAAGCTGAGCCTCTCCATTACCGCTATCTCATCCGAAAGGGTCATCTTTCCGCATAAACTGGTAGCTGTGCCAATTGTCTTTTCCATTTCCTCGATTTGCCTGCACTCGTCTGCTCCGCCGAAAAGCCAGAACCATGCCTTTTTACGTGCCGAAATCATCTTAAGAAGTGCAATCATGTTTTCCACCGGCCATTGCTTAAGCTCATGCCTTGCAAAAGGCGCAACACCTATATGTAATAATGACCTATCATTTAATTTATCGCCGAACAGAATAGAGATCTTTTTTTCAGACACCGGAGCAGGAAAAAGAATTTTACCCTCAACGGGTTTTATGTCGAATCCTGCAGCAGCAAAGACATCGCAGTACCTTTCCACTGTATGTTTCAATCTGGCTTTCTTTTTCCCTGATATCAAATCCTTCTTTTCACGCCTGCCTTTGTCCAGAGTAAAAACAGGGATTCCTGAAGCCCTGAAAAAAAATCCTATAATTCTCGACCTCAGCACATTATGCAAATCTATCACATAATCGAAGCTACCTGTCCTTCGAAGTTGGCGGTACATTCTTATGATCCCTGACAATCCTTTATAACCTGATTTTAAATCGGGGGCAAAAAGCTCAGTTTCAGAATCACAGGCAAAAAAATCTCTGAATGCAGGCCTTGTAAGCATCATTATTTTAACCTCAGGATATTGTTTCCTGAAAGCGTGCAGTACCGGCAGGGTTAGTGCGACATCACCCATTGCTGAAAGACGTATGACAAGTATCCGAATCAATATTTCTTATATAATTTTTCTTCAATAATACCTGAAGATGTTTCAATGTTTATTCTCCGTTTTAGCTCAGCCCTTCTGTCATTTGTTAAATAGACCGACCGCGCGGTGTTGATGAAATCTTCTGAAAAATCTTTTCTTCGTTCCAGATCACGTATGTTGTTTTCAATATCCCATAGTTTCGAGTTGACATTATAGAGTTCCGTTACAAGCGGATCGTCAAAGCTAATTATTGATTTTGCCGCTTCGGCAACTATCTCATACTCTTTTTTTACGTTTTTAAGCTTCTCCTCATCTTTAATCTTTTCAAGTTTAATCATTAAGATGGTCAGCTTGTCTATTATTTCGCCGTTTGAAACTTCAATTTTCACGTTTAATTCATTTATTATGTATCTGTATATTAACAATATATGCTATTATTGACGCACAAATGGCACTGATATTTCAGATTTTCACTGATCCGTGGCCATCCGTTGCATCAGAGTCATCAGTGTGCTGTTTTTCTTCATTTTTATCACAACCTTTTTATTATGTTCAAATTTAATATCTTTTAATTCAGCAGAAAATTTTTTTAATATGGATCGACATCTATCGCAATCCTCAGAAGTGATGCTCCTTTCATTGACAGAGTTGTGTCAACCGACTTCTGTATCAGTTCTTTAGCCTGAAGAAGTGGTTTTTCTTTTTCGATTTTCACAAGTATAACCTTCAGATGCCATTGCTGAATCATTGGTATAATAGGAAATTCAGGTCCAAGTACATTGATTCCGAAATGGTTACGAAGAAGGCTTCCAAGATAGTCTGAAATATCGTTCAGAATATTTCTATCTTTATGTTTTAAAGTAATTTTAATAAGCCGTGAGAAAGGAGGATAGTTAAACGTTTTTCTTTCTTCAATTTGTGATTCATAAAATGCCTGATAATCATTTCTTATCACATATTGTAAAATCTTATGCCACGGATCGGCTGCCTGAATTATAACTTTGCTTCGTTTATGCCCCCTGCGGGCTCTGCCGCATACCTGTGTCATCATCTGAAATGCTTTTTCATTTGCCCTGAAATCGGGATAATTCAGCAAACTGTCGGCATTAAGAATTCCCACAACTGTCAGATTTTCAAAATCGAGTGCCTTCAAAATCATCTGAGTACCTACAAGAATATCAATATGCCCTGCTTCGAAATCTCTCATAATCATATTAATAGAATCACCCCTGCGAGTTGTATCCAGATCCATCCTCGCAACAACAGCTTCAGGAAAAATAATTTTTATTTCATCTTCGATCTTTTCTGTTCCAAAACTTCGTGTTTCAATTGATAACGAGCCGCATGAAGGACATATTGGAGGCACATTCGAAGTGTAACCGCAGTAATGACAAATCATTTTATTTGTCCCTTTATGATAGGTCAGGTTGACGGCACACCTGTCACATACGGGAATACAGCCACATTCCCTGCACTCAAGGTATGATGCAAAACCTCTTCTGTTTCTAAACAGCATTATCTGTTCATTTCTACCGAGCGCCTCTTCGATCGCTTCAATAAGTTGAGGAGAAAAATGGGAAATCATCAGCTTTTTGCGATAGGCCTCCCGTGTATTGACAATAATAATTTCAGGCATTTTGCTCATGCCGAAACGTTCAGTAAGTTCTGTTAATCCGTATTTACCAATAAGGGCATTATGATAGCTTTCTACCGATGGCATTGATGAACCAAGTATTGTAACCGCACTATGCAACGAAGCAAGTATTATGGCCGAATCTCTTGCATTATACCGGGGAGCCGGGTCATCCTGTTTATAGGAAGCATCATGTTCTTCATCCACAATAATAAGCCCGAGAGAACGGAAGGGCAGAAATATTGACGACCTTACTCCAAGAATAACTCCAGCTCTTTTCTCCTTATCTTCTTCTGCAACTCTTTTCCATATTTTTATTTTTTCATTGCCGCTAACACCTGAATGATATACCTCGGTAACTGATGAGAAATATTTTTTCACTCTTTCAATTATCCTTGTAGTAAGTGTTATTTCAGGTAAAAGATAAAGCACCTGTCTTCCCTTTTCAAGGCAGTCCTTAATAAGATGCATGTAAATTTGTTTTTTACCGCTTGATGTTACACCATATAAAAGTATAACGTTCTTTTGTGTGGCTATTTCCTTAATTTTTCTGTACACATCCGACTGAGCTTCCGAAAGAGGTTCTGGGGTATTAACAAGGCCGTCATCTCTGAAGAGCTCTCCCTGTTCCATTTCGACCTGAAGAAATATTCCTTTATTTATAAGTGATGTGAGAGATGAAGCCAATGCTCCGGCCTCTTTAATAAGGTTCTCCTTCTTTACAGGTAAAATATTAACCTCTTTTATGTAACCGGTGATTCTCAAATATGTTTTAAGGAGTTCCTGTTGCCGAGGTGCTTTTTTTAGAGATTCGATTATTTCCTTCAATTCTCCGTGAGTGAATTTACGAGCAGCTATTATATATTTTTCTGTGCTCTTTACTGATTTAATCCCTACCGATTCAACTGCTGTAACTGCTTTGCTTAGGATGAGGCTATTTACAAGTTTTATAGTATTGATGCCGTGGATAGCAGGCGGCAGGTTCTTCAGCCCGATATGTTTCCTTTTTTTTATTATATCTAACAGATTTGCCGATGCATCGTCGAGTAATGCCATGCCGGTAAAAGAAGAATCAGGCTCCAGAATAGTTTCGCTTTCAGGGTATAATCCTGAAGGCAGAGCTGCTTTCATCACCTCTCCAGGGCTGCACATATAATACCCTGCCATCCATTCCCAGAATTTGAGCTGTTCCTCAGTGAGAAGCGGAGAATCATCTATGATATCGTTTAATTCTTTCAAACCGGCGAATGATGGTCTCCTGTTATGCACTTTTACAATAATACCTGTATAAAGCTTCTTTTTGCCAAAAGGGACTATGGCTCTCGAACCTGTGCGGGCAATTTCTGCAAGCTTTGCCGGAATCAGATAGGTAAAAGTCCTCTTTACAGCAAGCGGTAAGATTACATCGGCATATAGTGCATTCTGCATAAATTGATTTTATTATGCAAATTAGTAATATTATTCTTGAATATTTATAACATATTGCTATTGCATATTCTTTAATAAATCATTTAAGCTACATTGTATTAAAGTACAACGAAGTAGAAGAATTATTCAATTTTGATTACATTCGTTCAAATTTATTACTTGTGAGAAAAAAGAAAAATGAGGAACTCTGCAGAAAGAGCATAAGTGAGTATAAGAGTGCAAATAAGATACCTGTTGTAGTAGTTCTTGATAATGTGAGGAGCCATAATAATGTCGGCTCTATTTTCAGGAGTTGTGATGCTTTTCTAGTCGAAGAAATAATCCTTTGTGGCATAACCGCCATACCGCCTCACAGGGATATTCAGAAGACGGCGCTGGGAGCAACCGAATCGGTAAGCTGGAAGTATTTCAAGGGTACTGTGGAAGCTGTGTTGTTCCTGAAAAGGCAGGGCTGGACAGCGGTAGCTATAGAACAGGTGGAAGGTTCTATTGAACTACAGGATTTTGTCGTGGAAAGAGATAAAAAATATGCTCTGATTTTCGGTCATGAAGTAACCGGTGTTTCCCAGGAAGTAATCAATATTTGTGATGCATTCGTCGAGATACCGCAATTTGGAACAAAACACTCATTCAACATTGCAGTGAGTGCGGGTATAGTTTTATGGGAATTCAGCAGGAAACTTATATATGAAAAAAAATAAGCTGCCTCTTGTTAATTCAAAAGGCAGCTTATTTGATTCCAATAACTTGTTTACTGAACTATTGATTTAAATGTATCGTCATTCCAGTATTTAGCAAGCTCAAGGTCTGTTTTTGCATATTCTTTCCATGATGTGTCGAAGCCGATAGCTTCGCGAAGGCCGTTCATCGAATAGTTTCTGTCGTCGAGTCTGGCCCCTACTACAGCTTTAAGGTACGAAGGTTTACCGCATTTGCATAGTTCTTTAATGCCGTCGAGTGTAACTTTTGCCCTTGCTGCATCACCTTTCAGAACCTGTGCAAGAGCAAGGTTAAAGCATGGCTCGCCCGACAGGTAGTTGACTGCTGCATCGTATTGTCCTTTTGTAATGGCTATTGAACCGAGTCCTAATTTGGATTCTGCACTTGCAGCGCTCATCGAGTTATAGAGTTCTTCTGCTTTTGCAACATCGCCCTTCAACAGGTAGGCGGCAGCCATGTTATTCTTCACAACGTCGTTGTTATCTATGGCTTTTGCTTTCTCGAGTGCAGCGAGAGCTTCATCAGCTTTCCCAAGATTTATATAGCAGTAACCCACATTATTATGTGCCCTGATACATGTGGGAAATTGTGCAGCGGCTGTCTGATAAACTGCAAGTTTCTGGTTCATGTCGGTTGTTAGAGCTCCTGCGTGCAGAATTTCTTCGAGTGACAGGGCTTTAGGATCAGCCTTGTACTGAGAAAGTATTTCTTCATCACTCCTGCCTACAAGATCAACATTAACTTTCATTTCCGACCTTCTAAGTCTAGGAAGTACATCGGTTTTCAGAACTTCAAATGCCTCAGCCATATTTCTTATTTCCCTTTCGCGAACTTCAGGATCGGAATACATTGAAAGGACACGAAGAATAAGGTCTTTATCCTTTATATTTGATTTTTCCACCTGAGCCTTGAAGCCTTCCCAATCTTCAGCAGTCGTTCGCGAATTAAAGAAATTGGAAGCTTTTGCAGCTTCAACTTTTGCAAACTCGCTTCTGATGAATTTGTCGGCTGTGTTTCCTCTCTGACCCGATAATTTTTCATTGAAATCATATTTTCCGTCAGGAGAGGCGTAAGAGCTTATCTCCGTATTTTTGAACTGTTTTTTTGGATCTTCATTCACCTTTTTAATATATTCTTTAAGAAGCTGAATGTCCTCGGCCTTAAGTTCTGAACTGCGAAGGTCGTACCGGTTTATGATATAATTAATATCGGCCATCACGCTTTCAGGGATAACCCTCATATATTTATCAGGCATAAATACAGGCTTCCCGTGTAAATCAACAAGTGTAGAAGTGGCTATTACACCATCGGCAATCTTCACAGGATCAAAATCAAGGTTTGTACTTCCTCTTGTAGCTTTCACTCTGATGACAAGCTCCGATTTTTTCATTTCCTTTTTGTAAGGAACTTTGTCGGTATAAGAAAAACTGTCACCATTATAGGAAATAACTTCATTATTAGCCTGAACACTTTCTCCCTGTACTTTTACAGCTTTGTAGGCTGTTTCGCCACCGCTGTAAACAAGAACCGGCGTAATTTCCAGAATAGTTTTCTTGTCGAAATATTTCTGCGGGAAAGTGCCTTTTATAGCAACATCCACCTGACCGGCATGAGTCTCCAGAACTTTAGGAGTAACTTCGTATTTAACAAGGCTTGCATTCTTTTTCATTTTATTGAGCCCGCTGCAGCCCGTCATTAACAGGACTGCAAGAATAATAATAAAAAAGTTACTGAATCTTTTCATAATCTGATAGTTTATGTTTAATAAATAAATAACTTTTACAATTTTCTAATAATTACCTCTTTCTGCAAATCTAATAAAAAAAGATAAATAACAAGTCTTATTTAATGAAAATTCATTGCAAAATAATTTTATTTATACCCTGAGGGTAATCCGAATTGAAAACAGCATTTATAACTTTCATGTAATCTTCTTCATTATCAATGAAATCTATTTGATTAACATCAATTACAAGATATTTGTTTTCAGGGTTCCTGTTGAAAAATAAAAAATAATTTTCTTGAATTTTTTGTAAGTATTCAAGAGTAATCGAATTTTCATAGTTTCTTCCTCTCTTAATAATTTTATCAAGAAGCCGCTCAGGTTCGGCATGCAGATAAATATAAATATCGGGTTTTGGAAAGATGTCGAATATTAGAAAAAATAGCTTACTATAAAGTTTATATTCCTCATCCGAAAGAGTTGTTGTTGCAAAAATAAGTGACTTTGTAAAATAATAGTCGGCAATTGTAAACGGATAATAAAGGTTTTCTGCGGTTATTTCTTCCTTTAATTGTTTGTATCTGAAGGCCAGAAAAGAAAGTTCGAGTGGAAAAGAATACTTTTCAGGTTCTTCGTAGAATTTTGGAAGAAGAGGATTGTCTTCGAAACGCTCGAGTATGAGTTTTGCCTTATATTGCTTCGCTATCCTTGCGGCAAGTGTAGTCTTTCCTGCTCCTATATTTCCCTCGATGACAATATAACTGTATTTTGGAATCATCCCCGGGTTTTATTGTCTCTTTTTGAAGCAGGAATCAGGCAAAGAATAAATAATGACAGGTATATTCGATTATTGTTTTTTACCTGAGCTTTTGCCATGAGGATGTCTTTCACCTTCCTGTCCGGGAGGATGAGGCAAAAGGACTTTCCTTGAGAGTCTTAGCTTACCTGTCTTTTCGTCAATATCGACCAGTTTTACTTCAACTTCCTGGCCTTCTTTCAGAACATCCTCGACTTTCTCGGTCTTTTTCCAGTCTATTTCTGAAATATGAAGGAGGCCGTCTCTGTTAGGAAGTATCTCTATGAATGCACCGTACTGCATTACAGATTTTACAATGCCTTTGTAAACCTGTCCGACTTCGGGGACAGCAACAATTCTTCTTATTTGTTCGAGAGCGTTTGAGAGGCTTTCTTTGTTTTCTCCAAATACCTCAACTTCGCCGAATCCTTCTTTTTCCTCAACAATTATAGTGGTGTCAGTCTCTCTCTGTATTTCCTGAATTATTTTTCCTCCAGGGCCGATAAGAGCTCCTATCATATCTCTTGGAATTGTAATTACTTCGATTCTCGGAGCATGAGGTTTCAGTTCCGGACGAGGTTCTGAAATCGTTTTGTCCATAATATCGAGTATATGAAGTCTGCCTATTCGTGCCTGCTCGAGAGCTTTTGCCAGAATTTCGTACGAAAGCCCTTTGACTTTTATGTCCATTTGAGTTGCAGTGATTCCATTGCGTGTTCCGGCAACCTTGAAATCCATGTCGCCAAGGTGATCTTCATCTCCGAGGATATCGGAAAGTATTACATATTTAGAATTGTCATTCTCGGTTATAAGGCCCATTGCAATGCCCGACACTGCCTTACGGATTTTTATTCCCGAATCCATGAGGGCAAGAGAGCCTGCGCAAACCGTAGCCATCGAAGATGAACCGTTCGATTCGAGAATATCGGAAACTATTCTTATTGCATAAGGATTCTCATCTTCAGGCGGAATCATATTTTTCAGTGCTCGGTGTGCAAGGTTTCCGTGTCCTATTTCTCTTCGGCTTATTCCTCTGGCAGGCTTTGCTTCTCCAGTGGAGAAGGGAGGAAAGTTATAATGAAGTGTGAATTTTTCTGTTCCCTGAGTAAGAACCTCGTCAATTATCTTTTCATCGAGCTTTGTTCCAAGTGTCACAGTGGTTAGCGATTGTGTCTCGCCACGGGTAAATAGTGCTGAACCGTGTGTTGCCGGGAGTGGGTCAACCTCGCAATAAATAGGCCTGATTTCATCAGGTCTGCGGCCGTCGAGTCTTATATTTTCATCGAGCACAAGCCTGCGTGCACATTCCTTCTGAACTTCGCCGTAATATTTTCTTATGAGCGCTTCATTAATCTCGTCTTCTTCAGTGAATTGCGCAAGGAACTCAGTCAGTACCGCCTCAAAAGCTTCTGTCCTTTTTCGTTTATCTGCAATAAGACTTTTGGCAACCTGGTTACATTTTTCGTAAGTTTCATCCCATACCTTCTTACGCAGTTCCTCGTCATTTTCTTCCTGGCAGTATTCTCTCTTTGCAGGGGCTCCTGCTTCGGCCGCAAAATCCTTCTGTGCTTTACAATGAATTTTAATTGCCTCATGAGCTACTTTGAGGGCTTCTATCATATCGGCTTCGGCAACTTCCTTCATTTCTCCTTCGACCATAAGAATATTGTCATAAGTGGCTCCGACAATAAGATCCATATCGGCATCTTTAAGCTCGGTAGATGTTGGGTTAATTACAAATCTATTGTTTATTCTTGCAACTCTCACCTCCGAAATAGGGCCACTAAAAGGTATATCCGAAAGGGTAAGAGCGGCTGATGCAGCAAGGCCTGCAAGTGCATCCGGAAGAATCTCCTTGTCGGCCGAAATAAGGTTGATGGTTACAAACGTCTCGGAATGAAAATCTTCGGGGAAAAGCGGCCTCAATGCCCTGTCAACAAGGCGGGCGATAAGTATCTCATTATCTGAAGGTTTGGATTCTCTTTTAAGAAAGCCGCCGGGTATCCGTCCCGATGAAGCGAATTTTTCCTTGTATTCAACCGATAGAGGCATAAAATCGATATCTTCTTTTGCTTCTTTAGCGGCAACGACTGTAGCCAGAAGCATTGTCTTCCCCATTGTAATCAAAACAGAACCGTCTGCCTGCCTGGCATATTTGCCGGTCTCCATTACAATTGACTTTCCATCGCCAAGGTCAATGGTTTTCTGAAATATCTTGAACATGTTCAGCGATTTATTAAAACTGCGAATTTACGAAATAATAGTAATTATTTAAGTAAAAAGGCAACTTGAAATTGCCTTTTTACTATTTGCGTAATTTAAGCGCTTTAATTATTTCGCGATATCTGTCTATATCCTTTTCCCTCAGGTAGTCAAGAAGTTTTCTGCGCTTGCCGACAAGTTTTATAAGCGCCCGCTGGGTGCTGAAATCTTTCTTGTTCTTCTTAAGATGTTCAGTAAGGGAATTAATACGGTAGGAGAAAAGAGCTATCTGCCCTTCAGTTGATCCGGTATCCATCTCCGACGTTCCAAACGACTTGAAGATTTCTTTCTTTTTTTCTGACGTTAAATACATGTTTTTTACCAAAATACTGTTAATCCAAATATATATCGTGTCTCCAATTTTGGAACGCAAAAATAAAAATTTTTTATTTAAATAATCGAACAATTTAATTTTTTTAAAAATATTACTTTATGTTTTCCTTAATGAAGATTAATCTCAAAAAACTAAATCTTCCCTTAGGTATTCATTAAAAAGACGCAAAAAATATGCCTGAGGTTGCGTGAATTTAAATAATGAGTCCAGTTTAAAAACACATTTAAATCAAATGGTATTAACCCCAGAGCAAGC
>CAZIRN010000077.1:0-9812 GCA_964541495.1 uncultured Rikenella sp.
CAGGCTGACCGCCCTGTCACTTCTTGTTGTTTTTCTTTACGGTTCGATGATCTGGGGCATGTTTCCCGGAGTATATCAGAATGTTTCATGGGAGGCACACATGATGGGATTTGTTTCAGGCATCATTCTTGCAATTTGTTTCAGAAAGGAAGGTCCTCAACCACCGGTCTACGAATGGCTTGATGAAGAAGATGAAGATGAAAATGAAGAGAAATAAAATGTTATCCTGAATTTCAAATAGGAAGGAAAAATAACCCCGTATTGAAAAGATTGCCCAAATTATTAATTTTACCGGCGAGAATTAGTTATAGTTATAACCAACTTAATCATTCTGCCTATGAATGGTAAACCTGTTGCTGTAATCACGGGAGCAAGCAGAGGCATAGGAAGGGCAATTACACTTTCACTTGCTTCGGAAGGTTATGATATTGTGGCAATAGCACGATCACTCGACAGTGAAGGGATGGAAACGCTGGCTCCCGAAGTTGAGAAACATGGAGCAGCATTTTTCCCGATAGGACTCGACATTTCCTGTACTGCATGTCATGTCGAGGTTGTAAAAAACATCCTTGATCGCTTTGGCAGAATAGACATCCTGATAAACAATGCAGGAGTTGCGCCTCTTCAAAGAAACGATATTCTTGAACTTACGGAGGAAAGTTACGACAGGGTAATGAATATTAATCTGAAAGGTCCTCTGTTCTTTACACAAAAGGTGGCAAAGGAAATGATCTGGCTCAGGTCAATGATTCAGGAATATAATCCAAAAATTATTTTTATCTCCTCGGTGTCGGCCAATATGTCTTCTGTAAGAAGAGCGGAATATTGCATTTCAAAAGCCGGTTTAAGCATGGCTACAGAGGTATTTGCCGACAGGCTTACCCATGAGGGCATTCTTGTTTTTGAAGTAAGGCCGGGGATTATTCAGACGGATATGAATTCGCGTGTGAAAGAAACGTACGACAAGATGATTGAGGAGGGAGTAATTCCGCAAAAGCGATGGGGCTTACCCTCCGATGTGGCAAAAGCGGTGGCATCGCTTGCAAGAGGCGATTGGGATTTCTCGGCGGGATCAGTTTTCGAAATAAGCGGAGGATTAAATATCAGAAGTCTGTGACAAGAACAAAATAACTATCTAAAAGTAAAATCCTTCAGGATGGAAGAGCTATTATTTCAGTATCTCCCTTTACTCTTTCCGGATTAAGTATTTTAATTGTGTATCTTAAATCGTTAATAAAATCAATTACATATTTATGACACTCATCGTTGTGAGTCGCAATAATAATTTTTGGTCTCGCAAGTGAAATTACATTCTTCATTCCTTTAAGAACCTCCATTTCAGCTCCTTCAACGTCTATTTTTATGAAAGTCGGCAATGGTATCTCGCCTCTCTCAAACATTTTGTCAATTGAAACCTGTTTTACTTCGAGTCTCCCTTCTTCTGAAACCTTGCCTGTTGCCGAACCAAAGGAGGTGTCGAATAATACTGTCTTCTCCTCTTCCCCGACTGCAACTTCATATAAAGTCACGCCAACAAAATTATTGATTTTCATATGTCTTTTGAAAAATTTTATATTCATCGGCCTTGGTTCAAAGGCAATTACCTGACCTTTGCCTTTGTTCATAGTTGAAGCGATTGCAGAAAAATATCCGATATGTGCCCCAATGTCATAGAATATTTCACCTTCCAAAAAATTTTTGACTATAGCTTCGGTTTTG
This sequence comes from uncultured Rikenella sp., assembly GCA_964541495.1. GTDB lineage: Bacteria > Bacteroidota > Bacteroidia > Bacteroidales > VadinHA17 > LD21. The sequence goes on from CAZIRN010000077.1 coordinate 1,720, forward strand.
TAAGTTTCATACTTCCCGGATAAGAACTTCCCTCCTGATGTAGCTATCCATTTTTTACCTTTTAATGGCCCTGATTTTACAGGAATGGTAAAGAAAATGAATGTTGTTTTTAAAATATGCTTGAATTTCATGTTTAAATTATTAAAACAACCAAAAAATTTACTATGTCATGTCCGTTTCCTCACAAAACAACCTGTAAGTCTTCTCAACAGCCTCTTTAGGGTCAAGCAGCTTCTTTACTTTCAACATTGACTTTTCACCCATTGCAGGAAGTATTTCACGGTTATTGAAGCAATAATTTATTTTTTCGGCAATTGCAAATGAAGATTTCGCAGGTACCACAAAACCGTTCACGCCTTCATCAACAAGCTCCTTTGCGCCGCCCCGGCCGGATAAAATTACCGGTTTCTGGAGGAACATTGCCTCTATAATGGAACGGCCTAGCCCTTCAGTTATTGAAGGCTGGACATAAATATCACACATTGCAGTATATGGAAAAATCTCATTAATAAAGCCAAAAATGCGGAATTGTTTATTATAAGATGATTTTGAAACCAGCCTTTTTATTTTAGTAGAGTCCATCCCTTTTCCAATAAGAACGAAATATACTGGCAGGTTATCGGGGAGATAACGTGTTGCATTAATAAGATAAGGTATTCCTTTCTCCCTTCTTACATTAGCAATGCAGCATATTACGAAAGCATCTTCAGGTATATCCAGTGCCTGTTTTGATAAAGGCGATGAAACTTGTATCCATTCGGAGTCGTAGCCTTTATAAATCCTTATACATTTATTTTTCAAACGCTTGCCTCCCTGTTTTACAAAATGTTCCAATACACCATCACTGTTGCAAACAATACGATCGAGCCTTGGATTAAGAAATGAAAGGTAAGCAGTGGGATCGTGCCAGTGAACGTTCAGTGAACCAATATAACCGATAATTTTTATCTTAATGTTCCGTGCAGCCAGAAGCCCGTTAGTGATCCCTTTGCCAAATGTTATATAAAGAATATCATATTGTCCCTCCGTTAGTATCTGTCTCAGACTTTTGACAGCTTTAAAATCAAATTTTTTAAATATAGGAATATAAATGACTTGTATTCCTGCCTTTTCCAGATCTTCGGATTCTATGGTTGCATAGTGGGTAACTACTGTCATCTTAACTCCCATTTCTTTTAAGCCCTTATAAAGTTTCTTCTCGGGCAAGGTTATAGAAAATCCGCCGCAAAGGTCTGTTATGACAAGAACTTTCATTTTAGCAATTTTATTCCACGGTCGAAATACCTATTATTATTTGCCAGAGTTTAAATTGCCAAAAATAAATATTAATCAGGATATAAGAATAATTTTACAGGCAGATGCGAAATAATTTTGCCTTTATTTTGTAAAGGTAAATAAATAAAAATGTCTTTCCTGAAAAAGTTTGTAATATTTAACCTGCTCCCCAGGCAGGGATCGAACCTGCGACCTACGGATTAACAGTCCGCCGCTCTAACCAGCTGAGCTACTGAGGAATATTTTCTGCTTATAATTTTGGCGTGGCAAAAATACAGGCTTTTGATGAATTTAACAATATATTTGAACAAAATTTTTGTAATGAAAAGGGTTCTCGGTATCGGCAATGCCATTGTAGATGTTATTACCTTTATAAGTGATGAAAGATTACCAGGGAAGCTATTTCTTCCAAAAGGAAGTATGCAGCTTGTTGACCGTGAACGTTCTGAAAAAATACGTAAGGAAACCGAACATTTCCATAGTGTTTTTGCTTCAGGCGGTTCAGCCGCAAATACTATTTACGGCCTGGCAATGCTGGGTGCTGAAACAGGTTTTATAGGCTCCATAGGCAACGACGAAAACGGAGAATTCTTCGAAAATGATCTTAAGAGAGCCGGAGTGAGAACAATTCTTAGACGTTCCAATACACCTACAGGCATTGCTATAGCTTTTGTAACCCCCGACAGTGAAAGGACTTTTGCCACATATCTTGGTGCAGCCATGGAACTTCATCCGGATGATCTTACTGCCGACAAATATAGAGGCTTCGATATTCTTTATCTTGAAGGTTATCTTATAAACAACCTGCCATATATTTTGAAAGCATGTTCTCTGGCAAAATCAATGAATATGAAGGTAGCTCTTGACCTTGCCAGTTATAATGTTGTTGCCGACAGAATAAATTCATTTCGTGAAATCGTTGATAATTACATCGATATTTTGTTTGCAAATTCGGATGAGTCACGCACTTTTACAGGGCTTGAGCCGGAAAAGGCGCTTGAAATGCTTTCCGGAAAATGTGAGATAATTGTAATAAAGACAGGAGCTGAAGGCTCTTTGGTTAAAAGGGGCAATGAAACCTACAAAATACGACCTTACCCGGCGTTATGCCTCGACACGACAGGAGCCGGTGATTTGTATGCATCAGGCTTTCTTTATGGACTTGCGCAGGATAAGCCATTAATCACATGCGGACAATATGCCTCATTACTTGCGGCAAGAGTAATAGAAAATTCAGGAGCACGAATAGCACCCGATAAATGGGCTGAAATCAAAAAAGCAATTTCTGAGATTTGATTGCTGCCTTTAATATTTTGGCAGTGTGTATCCATTGTAATAAGTCGGAGTTATAAGCTTATTCGCATTCGAAGACGTAAACTGCTGTTTTGCATTATCCCAGTTGACTTTTTCACCTGTACGGAATGCAATATTGCCCATTTGAGCAACCAGTGCCACATTTCTTCCAATATCAATTCCGGCATTAAGTTTCTGCGGAGTATTGTCGCGCAGGCAGTCGAGGAAATTCCTGACATGGAGGTCGAGGCCTACTCCTACATTTTTCTGAAGTGGTACAGCTTCTATTTTGTTCTTTTCGGGAAATACTTCCCAGCCGTTACGGTCAAGAACCAATGTGCCATTTTCACCTGTATATGCCATTCCATGAGGCCTCTTCCAGTTTCCCAGCCCGATACCTATTGTGTGTTCCCATATCATGGTGAAGTCATTGAAATCGTAAACTGCCGTCATGGTATCCGGCGTTACCATATCATCATCAGGAAATGCATATTTCCCGCCTATTGCCATCACGGAAGTCGGAACTGATTTGTTCATTCCGTAAAGGATATAGTCAATAAGGTGTACTCCCCAGTCGGTCATAAGTCCGCCTGCATATTCCCAGTACCAGCGCCATGTAAAATGAAATCTGTTTTTGTTGAACGGTCTTTTCGGAGCCGGTCCGAGCCACCTGTCATAATCAACGCCTTCAGGGACCGGAGAATCCGGAACTTTTGGAACAGCTCCTTTCCAGTCGACATACGACCAGGCCTTGCAAACCCTTATACGGCCGAGCTTACCTGACTTGAGGTAATTCATTGCATCAACGAAATGGGGCTGACTTCTCTGCCACTGTCCAACCTGAACAATTTTACCATGTTTCTTTACAGCTTTTTGCATTATATTTATTTCTGCAATAGAATTGCCAACTGGTTTTTCGACATAAGCATGTTTGCCCGATTCCAGAGTATCAACAAACATGAGGCAGTGCCAGTGGTCGGGTGTGCCGATTATCACCACATCAATATCGTTGCTCTCGAGCATTTTTCTGTAATCAACATAAAGCCGTGGTTTCTGGAATCCAAGTTTAACAATGTCATCTGTGCGCTTGTTTAGAACATTTCTGTCAACATCGCAAATTGCCACGCATTCGACTTCTTTATTTTTCAGAAACGAAGCCAGGTCACTCCAGCCCTGGCTGTTGCCTCCTATCATTGCCACTCTTACTTTATCGCTGGGAGCAATCCCCGGTTTTCCAATAGAGAAAGCCTCATAAGGAAAAACTGTAGCTACTGCTGCAGCCGCAGAGGCTGTCTTTAAAAATGTCCTTCTATCTGATTTCATTTTATCTGTTTTTTGAATCCATAAAAACAAAGTTAAGAAATAATAAATTACCTCCTGTCAGCTTTAAGTTTTTCTGACATAGTATTGGAATTACTATTTAATTCTTTCAAAGCAGGTTTTGATTACTCAAGTCACAATCTATTTTTCCCCCTTTGGCATAAAAGCTGAAATTATATCGAGAGGTACCGGGAAAATAATTGTGGAGCTTTGCTCTGATGCCACTTCTGTTAGGGTTTGCAGGAAACGTAGCTGTAAAGCTGCCGAATTTGAACTGATTATCTGAGCGGCATCGGCAAGCCGCTGGCTGGCCTGAAATTCACCTTCGGCATGAATTACCTTTGCACGGCGCTCTCTCTCGGCTTCGGCCTGTTTAGCCATTGCACGCTGCATCTCCTGAGGAAGGTCTATATGCTTTACTTCAACAGTCGAAACTTTTATTCCCCATGGTTCAGTCTGATGATCAATTATTTTTGCAAGTTCAATGTTGATTTTTTCTCTTTGTGAGAGTAACTCATCGAGCTCCGATTGCCCAAGTATACTCCTGAGTGTTGTTTGTGATAACTGCGAAATTGCAAACAGATAATTTTCCACTTCTACAATTGCCTTGTCGGCCTGTATAACTCGGAAATAGACTACGGCATTTACTTTTATTGAAACGTTATCTTTTGTAATCACATCCTGTGTGGGTACATCCATAACTACCGTTCTCAGGCTTACCTTTACCATCCGGTCAATTACAGGTATAAGGAAAATAATGCCGGGTCCTCTGACCCCAATTAATCTTCCAAGCCTAAAAACGACCGCGCGTTCATACTCACGCAAAATTTTAATTGCGCTTGCAAGAATAATCAACAGGAATATAATTCCCGCTATTAATAAAACGTTAGATGTCTGCTCCATAATAATACCCTTTCCAATTTGTTTTAAGTTATTTTACTTACTATCAATTTAAGATTTGAAACCCGGATAACTTTAACCTTTGTTCCCTTGCCGATAAATCCATCTGGGCTTTCAGCATTCCAGAGTTCTCCATGAATGCTTATTTGGCCTTCTGGATTCAAGTCACAGATTGCCTCGCCAGTTTCTCCTATAATACCTTCAACTCCTGTTGTAGGCTTGCGGGTCTGGGCTTTAATGCCAAAACCGATTGCAAATAAAAAGAAAGCAGCCGTAAATATAACAATCACCAGAATTACAAACCATGAAATTTTGATGACTTCCAATGTTGATTCAGTATTGATTAACATTATTGATCCAAGGATTAATGAAATTATTCCGCCTATAGTTAATAAACCGTGACTGACTATTTTTATTTCCGCAATAAATAAAATAATTGCAAAAACGATCAATGCCAGGCCTGCGTAATTTACAGGGAGCGTATGCAGTGAGTAAAAAGCGACAATTAAGCTTATTCCACCCACCACACCCGGGAATATTGCCCCGGGGCTATAAAGCTCGAACATTATGCCGTAGATACCGATCATTAATAATATATATGCAATATTAGGGTCGCTTAGCATGTTAAGGATTTTTTGCTTAAAGTCCATTTCAATATCAATTACCTCGGCATTTTCAGTATTCAGGACTTTTGTACCGGCGGATACAGTTACTTCTTTCCCATCGATTTTTTTGAGTAAATCCGGTACCGAAGCCGCAATTACATCTATAACATTTTCTTTCAATGCTTCATTTTCAGTAATGGAAATACTTTTTCTTACCGCATTTTCTGCCCACTGGATATTTCTTTTCCTTTTCTCACTTATTGATCTTATGAATGCCGCTGCGTCATTAGTGGCCTTTTCGTTCATAACAGAATCTTGTTCACCCTGAAGATCTACAGGATGCGCTGCACCAATATTAGTTCCTGGTGCCATTGCCGCTATATGAGCCGCAAGCGTGACAAAAACACCCGCTGATGCCGCCTGAGCTCCGCCGGGATAAACAAACACAACTACAGGTATTTCTGAATCGAGCAGATCGGAAACAATAACCCGGGTGGATTTTAATAAACCTCCGGGAGTATTCAGTTTAATAATCATACATTCTGCATTTTCGTGTTGTGCCTGCTTAATGCCTGAATTTATATATTCTGCACTTGATGGATTTATAGAACCATCAACTGAAATCACAATCACCTTTTTTGCCTGAGTATCTTCATCTTTCTGTATTACAGGCCCATAATTCATGGTTAGAAGCCCCAAAAAAGCAATATTAAGCGCCAGAAATTTCATAAAAAGTATCTCAAAAATAATTTTCTGCTACAGAAACAAACGAAATATTAAAAAATAAAATATCTTGCCTGTATATTTTTAATGTTTATAATATTTATCAAATTTATGTTAATTGATTTGAATTTCATAATCCATTATATTCCAATCATTGAATATTTTCACTTTGCGGACGAATATCTTATCAAAAAATTGTTACCCGACAAATCTATCAGAAAAAGGTGAAAAAAGTAAATTTGATAATAACAATTTAAAGTCTTTATTTTGAGATACAAATAAACACAAAACATTTACGTTTTATTCATAAAAGATTTTTTATCTTTAACAGGTTGTATAAAAATAGTTACCACAATGGCAAGTCTTAAGCTCTTACTGGGGATGGTCCCATCCACGGAAAAGATTGAACAGGAAGAAAAAGCTCTAATAGCTGAATTCGAAAAGTTAAAATCTTTTTCAGAATCCAGCCAACTGGCGAGATATAATGAACTGAACGACCTGATTAATTCGGAAGGCTTCAGGCAGAAAAAAAAGGAAATAGAAAGTCTTTCCTACAAAGCTTCAGAAGATTATGCAAAAGAAAAAGAATTTCTTTCGCTTAAAAAGGCAAAGGATATAGTTCTGTATTTTAAGACAGTTGAAGGGAATGCTTTGAAGAAATTCAGGGAACTCGATGGTTCGGAAAAAATTAAGAAATACGAGGAACTAAAACAGCTTGTTTCCGAAACCGGCTTTAAAGAAAAGATGAAATCGAAAGATTTTGCAGGATCAGACGATGCAAAAAAATTGTCGGAATTCAGGCAGATGAATGGTTCGCCTGAAATAAAAGAGTATTACAAATTCAAATCTTCGAAAGAATATTCCAATTTTCTGAACTTAGACGGTTCTGCACGACTGGCAAGGTATAATGAACTCAAAGACTTCACAGGAACAAAGGAATTCAAGGAAAGGAAAGAATACCTGCTGGATAAAAAGAAATTTGAAAAAACCGAAGAATTCAAACAGCTTCAGGAATATATCACGCTTAAAAACAATCCTGATATATTATGGTATTTCAAAGTAAAGGATAGTAACAAATTTGATGTGCTCAAGAACCGTGAACTTGTTTTCAGCGATGAATTCGATGGAGAAAAAATAGATAAAAAGAAGTGGCTAACAAATTATTATTGGGGAGAAAAACTTCTTCACGACCGGTACTCACTTGAATCGGATCTCCATTTTTATACTGAAAAAGATAATTTTGAAATACGTAACAGCTATCTGAAAATCATAACCAAACCACAAAAAATTTCAGGCAAGGCATGGTCGCCAGTCAAAGGCTTCTTTACAAAGGAATTCAATTATACCTCAGGAATTGTAAACACCGGAATTTCTTTCAGACAGAAATACGGAATTTTCTCTGCTAAAATCAAACTTGGCAACCCACAGGCGAGAAACTCCTTCTGGCTAATTGCCGACAAAATAACTCCTCATGTAAATATCTGTACTACATCCGACGGTAATGTGTGGCTTGGGCTCTTTGATGAAAACGGCCGAAAGGTCAAATCGAAATTGGGCTCAAGATACGCTGCAAAAAGCTTCATTTTCACTCTCGAATGGACTCCTCAGATGATGGTGTGGAAAATCAACGGTACAGAAGCATTGAAATTAACCGAAAACGTGCCGCAGGAACCTATGTTTGTCAATCTTTCCGGAGGAACTACCAGGCCTTTAAATGGGATGACCTCTATGGAAATTGACTGGGTGAGAGTGTACCAAATGAAATAACAACTCCCTCGTTTTTCTATTGATGATAAGGCTGTTACATACAACAGCTTTATCTTTTACATTAGTATTGTAACATTTCAGGACGGTATCCGTCTTTAGCATGAAAAAAGTTTAATGACAGTTAAAGAATATAATAAAGCTGTCGATTGTTACTCCGATGGCATCTGGCGATTTATCCGCAGTAGCCTTAAGGACGATGACAGGGCAAAC
>CAZIRN010000078.1:0-9767 GCA_964541495.1 uncultured Rikenella sp.
AAAGCTTGTCAAGGCTGCCGGTTATTATTCTGCCGGGACAGTCGAGTTTCTACTCGATTCCGACAGAAACTACTATTTTATGGAAATGAACACCAGGATACAGGTCGAACATCCGGTTACTGAAGAGATAACAGGAATAGATCTTATTGAACAACAGATAAGGATAGCAAACGGCGAGGAACTGCGCCTGAAACAAAAGGATGTAAAAATAAATGGATGGGCAATCGAATGCAGAATAAATGCTGAAGACGTACAGGCAGGTTTTGCATTCGACCCCGGGAAAATTGAAAAGATATATTTCCCTGATGATGACTATATAAGAGTAGATACAGGCGTTACTGCCGGTTCAGTTATTGTTCCAGGTTACGATTCGATGATTGCCAAACTTATTGTCAAAGGCAATGACCGTAAAGAAGCTATTAAGCATTGCAAACTGGCACTTGATAAAGTGTGGATAAAAGGAACAAAAACAACTCTGCCTTTTTTCAGGATGTTGATAAGGCATCCCAAATTTACCGGGGGCACATTCACCACATCATTCATAGAAAATGAGCTTAATCAGTATTTCTATAACAGCGAATATGAGGAAATGCTTGCAGCATGGCTCGCAACAAAACTTTTTGTTGAAGAAAATCTGAGTGAAAATAGCATAAATCTCAATTTCAACGAGAGCCGTGAAATAGATCCCTGGCTGCTCAATAAAAGAATCAGTCAACTTTAAGAAAAAGAGTATGGTAAATGATAACTCAAGAATAAAAAAGCTTTATGCTATTGCTTCAAGTAACAGGAAATATGCTTTTACTCTTCCCCTCAAAAACATTATTAAAATTGGTAAACGAAATTATGAAGTAAAGCTGAAGCACGACGAAAAGTTTGGCACATACATTCTATTTAAAAACAGAAAATATCCTGTAGAAATTCTTCGCTCGAGGCAGAACAAATACGAGATTCTTTTTAACGATATCAGTTATGTATTTACTATCGAAACTCCATTCAGCTACAAGAGGATGAAAGTTCTGGACAAGCAGAAAGGAAAGAAGGAAAAAGAACTCATAAAAGCCCCGATGCCGGGTAAGATAGTAGATGTTCTTGCAAGAGAAGGCAGTCAGGTGCTTGTCGGCGAGCCTGTTATCATTCTGGAAGCTATGAAAATGCAGAATGAAATACAATCACCAGTTAACGGCACCGCTCTAAAAATAAATGCAAAACCAGGTTCTATTGTTAATAAGGACGATGTACTTGTTGAAATTAAGGTGGATGTCTGATTAAATAATAATTTATCGGGCTTTTTTATTTTATTTACACTCTGTAAAATTATGCTACCGGCACTTCTTTCAGAACATCACAAAGGTATTCGAAGAATTTTGCAACTGATGAAATATGTACTTTTTCTTCAGGGGAATGTGGGTGAATTATCGTCGGACCCAGTGATATCATGTCTAGTCCTGGATAAATTCCTCCAATAATTCCACATTCAAGTCCGGCATGCACTGCATTGACATCAGGTTCACGTCCGTATTTTCGTGCATACACATTTTTCATTATCTTTAGTATAGGCGAATTTACGTTGGGTTTCCATCCGGGATATGAACCTTCGAGTTCCACCTCTGCGTCAATAAGATGAAAAACGGCTGCAATTTTCCATGCAGTTGCTTCTTTTGCCGAATCTACCGAGCTACGTGTCAGGTTAAATGCCTCGAACTTGCCGTTTTTGCATCGGACAATAGCCAGATTATTAGATGTTTCAACGAGGCCTTTCATCGTCTGGCTCATTCTTTGAACGCCATGTGGACAGGCAAATATTGCTCTGATAATACGATACTGGTCGTTTCTGCTCATCACTTTTGAAGGAAATTCGGTTTTTTCACAATAAAACTTCAGGTCAGGTTCAGTCTCGGCAAATTCCGATTTATATATTGTTTCATAGCTTTTCACAAAAGATTCAAATTCGTTCTCTTTGCTTTCAGGCACAAGGACAACAGCATAGGCCTCCCGTGGAATTGCATTGCGTAGGTCTCCACCTGCAGCACTTGCAATTCTTATTCCGAAATTTGCTTCAGCCTGCATAAGAAACCTAAACAGGAGTTTAATTGAATTTGCTCTTCCTGCTGCTATATCAACTCCAGAATGTCCTCCCTTTAGCCCTTTTATAACTATCATATAAGGAGTAAAACCGTCGGGCGCTGATTCCTCGTTATAATACCTTTTTGCATTCACATTTACCCCACCGGCGCAACCAACACAAAGTTCCCCCTCAGTTTCGGAATCAAGATTTAAAAGAATCTCTCCTTTTAAAAGCCCGGGTTCTAATTCGTTTGCACCTGTCATTCCTGTTTCTTCATCTATTGTAAAAAGGGCTTCCAATGGACCATGTGGAATATCGGAAGAAGCCAGTATAGCAAGCGTCGAAGCGACCCCTATACCGTTGTCGGCTCCAAGAGTAGTGCCATTTGCTTTTACCCATTCTCCGTCAATAATAGTTTCAATCGGATCTCTGGTGAAATCATGAACTTTATCATTGTTTTTCTGTGGAACCATGTCGAGATGGGTTTGAAGAATAACGCATTTTTTGTTTTCCATCCCTGAAGTTGCAGGTTTACGTATAATAACATTCCCAACACGGTCAACAATTGTTTCCAGATTATTATCCCTTCCGAACTTAACAACATATTCAATCAGTTTCTTTTCATTTTTCGAAGGATGAGGAATTTTTGTAATCTCATGGAAATAATTCCACACTTTTGAAGGCTGCAATTTTGTAATATCATTCATATCATTAATAGATTAGTTTATATCAATTTATAAAAGTGATTAAATGTAAGAAAAATGTTTAACAAAAATTAAAAATAACTCTTCCGATTTAAATGATTGCATTTTTAAATGAAAATTTAACAATTTCTGTGCAAGGCTATTAAAGCCAAATTTAGAAAAATATATCTGTCGGAAAAATTGATTGTCTCTTTTACTTCTATTTCTTTTATATATTTGCGAGCGTTTTGACAAAGTGTAATACCATTTTGTTAATGAGATAACAATTAATTTTTATATGACATTTTTATATATCTTAATTGCTCTTGTTCTGGTTTTTGATTTCATAAATGGTTTCCACGACTCTGCCAACTCTATTGCAACAGTTGTATCCACTAAAGTTCTCTCTCCTTTTTCAGCGGTAGTTTTTGCCGCTTTTTTTAATTTTATAGCCTTCACGGTGTTTCCTCTTAAAGTTGCCACTACAATAGGTAAAGGTGTAATCAATCCCGACGTAGTGAACCTTACGGTTATAGCATCATCTGTTATTGCTGCAATTATCTGGAATTTAATTACATGGCGGCTTGGTTTGCCTTCGAGTTCATCCCATACTCTTGTTGGCGGTCTTGTGGGTTCAGCCATAGTATGTTCAGGAGTTAGCTCCGTAATATTCTCAGGAGTGTTGAAGATAATTATATTTATTTTCGTTGCTCCACTTCTTGGAATGTTGATTTCTTTCATTATATCAGCAATAGTAATCAATCTGGTAAAAAATCATACACCTTTTGGTGTTGACAAGCATTTCAGAAGACTTCAGTTACTTTCGGCTGCAGCCTTCAGCTTAGGGCATGGAGGAAACGATGCCCAAAAATCTATGGGAATAATCTGGGTCTCACTAATTGTAAGCGGTCTTGCATCGAAGAATGATGAAATTGCATTGTGGATCGTGCTGTCATGTCATACGGCAATTTCGCTCGGCACACTTACTGGTGGCTGGAGGATAGTGAAAACTATGGGACAAAGGATAACAAAGCTTAAACCATTTGAAGGTTTCTGTGCCGAAACTGCCGGTGCGCTGACATTATTTGCAGCCACTCATTTTGGCATTCCGGTAAGCACAACGCATACAATTACAGGCTCAATTATCGGTGTCGGCGCAAGGAAAGGCGCTTCGGCAGTGAAATGGGGTGTCACAAGAAATATATTCTGGGCATGGATTTTGACAATACCCGTTTCAGCTCTACTTGGCGGAGGTATATATTACCTCCTGACATGGATTATATAATTTTTTAACTAAAAATCAACTTGTATGAAATTAAACAATATTTTTAAATTGTTCGTTCCAAAAGATCATGCATTTTTCCCGCTTTTCGATTCTGCTTCCGAAAACCTGGTCAAGGCAGCAGAAGCTCTAAAAAAAATGATGAATGTTACAGAATTTAAAGAACTTGAAAAATATAATAAAGAGATAAAGGATATCGAGCTCATAGGAGACGATATAACAGTTAACATCTATAATCAGCTTAATAGTTCATTTATTACCCCATTTGACCGTGAAGACATTCAGGAGCTTGCCTCGCATATGGATGATGTACTGGATTCGATAAATAGTATCGGCCGCAGTATATTACTTTATAAACCAAAAAAAATTATTTCTGTATATTCCGATTTAGCCGGATTAATTCACAAGGCATCGATTGAAATTGACAAAGCGGTACACTGGTTGAGTAATGCAGGCGCAAACAGGGAAAACATAATGCGATGCTGCAATAGGATAAAAGATATAGAGCATGCTGCGGATGAATTATTTTTTGATGGTGCCCTTAAATTGTTCGAAAAAGAAGAAGATCCTAAAGAGCTGCTCAAAAACAGTAAAATTCTCGAAATGCTCGAGAGATGTGTTGATGAAGAAGAAGATGTGACCGATACCCTTAAAGCTATACTAATAAAGATGGCATAAACATGCCTTTTTGCTAATTTTATTCTACTACTTTCTTGCTATTCCTGTTTCTTTATATTCGGCAGTTCAAGGCCGTATCCCTTACGTTTGTCTTCTGCTTTCAGCAAAAATCCAAAAACAAGTGCCAAAATGCCGAACATAGTAAATATTATCATCGGAATTGTATAGTTGTAACTTGAAATCTCAACACCTTCAATAAGCTTTGTTCCGGTTATACAATATTTATCAAGCACCCAGCCTATAAGAGCAGGCACGCCCATTAAGCCCCAGTTCTGTACCCAGAAAATAAGCGCATAAGCTGTGCCAAGTTGCTTTTCGGGAATTATTTTTGGGACTGAAGGCCACATGGCTGAAGGCACTAGAGAAAACCCAATGCCTAAAACAATCATAAGAAATATGGCTACAGGCACCTGGTTAAGCGCAGGCACCGAAAAGAGAGCATGAACGAAAATAAGAAGTAATGCCCCTATTATCATAATTGTAGCGCCTTTGCCTTTCCTGTCGTAAATATTTCCGAAGAATGGAGTAAGTATAATTGTACCGAACGGAAGTAGCATTGGAATGAGGCCTGCAACTTTCTCATTTAAGCCGAACTTGTTTACCATCAGATCAGTTGCATATTTCAAAAATGGGAAAACAGCAGAATAAAACAATACACATAATATTGCTATATACCACCAGCCTCTATTCTTTAATATAGAAAAGATATCCTTTACTTTGAAAGTTTCCTCAGCTGGATTTTCACTGCCTGCGGTTTCGGCTTTAATCTCCTCATCGAGTTTTTTATCTTCTATTGTATAAAGAAAAAAAGCAATCATTCCTATGCAAAGCAAAATAAGCCCGACAAGCACAGGTTTGGAAACACCCTTAAGAGCCACTGCGATAGGAGCAGATGTTGCAATTGCCAGACCAGTACCAATTCTTGCAGTTGCCATTTCAAGCCCCATAGCAAGAGCCATTTCTTTCCCCTTAAACCATTTAACTATTATCCTCGATACTGTAATACCTGCAACTTCAACACCAACTCCGAAAGTTGCATAACCCAACCCTGCAATTATTACCTGAAGTTTTATCCCAAACAAACTATGACCATCGAGGCTATGAGTGGATATTGCCCAATATTTAATAGCTGTACCAATTACCATTATTACAGTGGCGAGCTTTCCGGTAAATCTAACTCCTTTTTTGTCGAGGATTATTCCTCCAAAAATAAGCATTAACAAAAACACATTAAACCATCCATAAGCACTTGTAAAAATGCCGTATTCGGAACTACTCCACGACAATTCTTTTTCGAGAAGCGGTTTAAGCGATGCCATTACATCGGTAAGATAATACCCGCAAAGCATTGTGAATGAAATAACAGCAAGCGCAATCCATCTGGCTGTTTTGGAATCACGAAGGGTTCTTCTTATTTCTTCCATATTTTAACTCACTTTTTTAATTTGAGGCATTAAAAGTATCAATTATTTATTATCTGACTATGTTAGTAACTTTTTTTCGCAACATTTCGGCAAAATTTTTGTTAAAAACAAAAAGGTCAAATTATAATTAAGTTAATAGAGATATTTTATTTTTACTTATTTTGTTCGACAGAATGAAAAGAAAACTGGGAAATATAATGAGCAGAAAAACTATTTTGTCAATAATACTGGCAGGAACAATAATAATTGCTTACGGGCAGGACAAACCGGTTAAATGGTATTCGATTCAGGAAGCCGAGAAATTGGTCAAAGCCAGTCCACGTCCCATAGTAATTGATACTTTCACCGATTGGTGTGGCTGGTGCAAAAAACTTGACCAGGAAACATTCGCCAATCCTGTAATTGCAGAAATTCTTAATACAAAATTTTATCCTGTAAAGTTTAACGCAGAAGGAACAGAGCCTGTGTCCTTCCTCGGAATGAATTTTGTTAACGACGGTAAAGCAGGTAAAGCGCATCAATTTGCCGTTGCTCTTTTGAGAGGTCAACTCTCATATCCTAACCTTGTTTTTTTCAATGAGAAGCTTCAACTTCTGACAAATGTTCCCGGTTACAGGGATGCAAGAGAAATGGAAGCTCTGCTTTCATTCTTTGCAGAAAAAGCGTATGAAAAAATGAATTTCCAGGATTATGGCAAGAATTTCAAGGGCAGAATACAATAAATTTTAAAACATTTATTTACCTATAATATAATTTGCAGGTAGCTGCATTGTTTGCCCGAGCTGATATACCAGCCTTCTTGTTTCAAAAAGAGTTTCATTCCCGTATTTTATTCTGATAATAGCCACTTCCGGTGTTCTGTAATAAAGTTTATCTGATATGATTGAGGCATCTTCCTCTTTCTTCGAGACAGGTTTTGCCACATAGGTTATATCTTTAGTTTTTCCGACAGGTTCAACCTCTATAACGACAGGCAAGCCTGATTTTGAAGATATACCTGAGGAACCGCCTGAAGAAGAAAATCTAAAAATTTCAACAGGCTTTCCTGTATTTTCTTTATCAGGAATAAAAGTATAATGCATAACTTTTGTCTCTGAAGCAGATTTACCTGCAAAGAGAGCCAGATATTCTTTTTCCATCCTGTTTATCTCATCTATTGCAGCATTGCTTTGTGGATATACATTTGCTTCTCCTGTAAGTATCATATTTTTCCCCTCTCTGAGTTCAAGAAGAGTTTTTGCGGCTCTTTCAGCAAGTTGTTCCTGGGTAAGCTGTTGCTTGCGTTCGATTAGATAGGGAATTCTTATAAACATTGTATCGAGTTTTACCATGCGGTAAGCTGTATCACTTCGGCTTGTAAAATATTCATCGGAACCCATGTCAGTATAGGAAAGATTCTTGTCAGGCATACTCGAGGAAGAAATCACTCTTTGTTCAGTATCATATTTCATCGGATTAAGATCGAGAATCAAACCTGCTCGTTTGAGAGCAAGAGCATTACTCTGAACGATCGTCTTGCTTTCAATAACATAATATTCTGAAGGATCTATTTCTTCAGAAGTCTCAATTGTAATTGATTTGATTTTCCATGATTCTTTTTCAGTTGAAATAACATTTTCAAGGCCAAGCATTTCTTTTGCAAACTTTGCATACGGGCCGGGCTTATCAATCGTTTTCTCAAATTCAGCATTAATTCGAAAGACTGTCATCGGGAGAGCATAAACCAGGCTTCCGTCATTAACTGTTTGTTTATCTCCTAAAGGCGTGACGATAGTTTCGGGTTCCGTTAGAATTTTTTTTGGATAGCAAGATGCAATTGCCAGCATCAGAACCGGTGCCCATATTAATTTCACTATTTGTCTGTACATAAATAACTTTTTAACAAAAGTATGTTTAAAATCAATTATTCTTAACAGCCTCTCCTCTTATCCTGCAATATGCTTCACCAAGGTTATCAGCTAAGTCGCTTGCAATAATACATTCCATCCCTGCTTTCTCAGCAGCTATGTCGCCAGCCAGACCATGTATATAAACGCCTACTAATGCGGCATCGGCTGACCGGTAACTTTGTGAAAGCAAAGATAAAATAATTCCTGTAAGAACATCTCCACTTCCGGCTGTAGCCATTCCCGGATTACCAGTACTGTTAAAAAAGACTCTTCCGTCGGGCAATGATATCGAAGAATAGGCACCTTTTAGTATAACGATGCAATTATGTTTTTCCGAGAAAGAAACCTGACACATGAGTCTTGAATAACCATCGTCGGTTTTTCCGGCGAGCCTTTCGAATTCTTTTGGATGAGGAGTAAGTATAGAATCGGGAGGAATTTTTTCAATCCATTCTTTATTTGCCGAAATGATATTCAGAGCATCTGCATCGAGCACAAGCGGCTTTTTACATTCACATATAAGATTATGAATCATCAATGCAGTCTCCGGTGCTTTCCCGAGGCCTGGACCTGCTCCCACCGCTGAAAATTCATTGAAATTCTCAACTGAAGTTATGATTTCAGAATTCTGATCGCACCGGATCATTGCTTCGGGAAGCGATGATATAACTGAAGTGACAGACTTTGATGGTACATGGCAGGTTATTAACCCTATTCCCGCTCTGAGTGCAGCTTTTGCCGACAAAATTGCAGCTCCTGTTTTTACCGATGAACCTGCAATCAGCAACCCATGCCCATAAATACCTTTATGGTCGAACTTCTTTCTTTTTTTTATAAGCGGCCTGATAAGTGATTCTTCGATAAAACAATATGGTGTTGCGGTATTCCGGATAGCATCGGGATGTAACCCTATATCAAGAATATGCCATTCGCCGGTATATATATAGTTTTCAGCAAACATAAATGACAGTTTGGGAAACTGAAAACTAAGGGTATAGTCGGCTCTGACAATTGCCTCCTTGTTATTATTACTGTTGTCTTCAGTAAAAAGTCCGGAAGGCATGTCAACAGATATTTTTATGCAATGCGACTCATTAATGCGATTGATAACTTTTGCAGCAAGTCCATCAGCAGGTCTGTTAAGGCCGGAACCGAATATTGCATCAACGATAATTGCATCTCTTTCCGCAACAGGAAACTGATTAGGTTCAGTAACAACATGAAATTTGGCCTTTCTTGTTTGTTCCAGCCTTTCCCTGTTGATTTTCCAATCGGGCGAGACATTTCCTGTAAAAGAAATATAAAAAACTTCTGTATCGTAGCCGGATAATGCAAACATTCGTGCCAGAGCAAGTCCGTCGCCTCCGTTGTTGCCTGGTCCGGCTGCTACGACTATTTTGTGAGACCTCCCGAATCGGCTGGCAATCCATGAAAAAATTTTCCCCGCAGCACGTTCCATCAAATCTATTGAACTTACTGGCTCGTGAACGATCGTGAATTCATCTATCTCTTTTATCTGCTGTCCGGTAAAAATCTTCATTTTCTTAGCTCAATATTATTATTATTATTTTAACGCTGCAATTATAAAATTCTTTTATTTTACCCACAAGTTATGAAAAACATTAAATTAATTTGATATTTAATACTTCTATAGCTATTTAGTAACAAAAAAATCATTCAAAAACGACATTATGTTTAAAAATCATCCCAAAGGCCTGATTATCGCATTTTTTACCAACATGGGTG
>CAZIRN010000079.1:0-721 GCA_964541495.1 uncultured Rikenella sp.
ATTCTCGAAGCAGTAAAGAAAGTTGATTTGATAAACGAAGAAGTTGGAATAAGAGCTTTTGTATGGGATGTGCTTAAAACTGTATAATTATCATGAATTTCAAAGAGAAAGCCGTTTCAGTTATGAAACGGCTTTCTCTTTGAAGTGTAAAAAGATTATTCTTCTTCCTGTTCGGCCTGGTAAGCTTTGATAATAGTTTCCTGGACTTCTGTCGGTACCTGTGAATATTCGGCAAACTTCATTGTATAAAAAGCACGGCCACCAGTTATAGAACTCAGAGATGTTGAGTATTTATTCATTTCGGATAGAGGTACTTTTGCCTTTATAACTTCGAACCTCTTTTCACTCGACATGCCAAGAACTATTCCCCTGCGGCCTTGAAGATCGCTTATTACATCTCCCATTCTGTCAGAAGGAACGAATATTTCAACATCGTATATAGGTTCGAGAATCTTGGGGCCGGCATTCTTGAAAGCAATACTGAAAGCATTACGTCCTGCAAGCCTGAATGAAATATCGTTGGAGTCAACAGGATGCATCTTACCATCATAAACATAAACTCTTATATCTCTTGCGTATGATCCGGTAAGCGGGCCTACTTCCATTTTTTCCATAATTCCTTTGAGAATTGAAGGCATGAACCTCGCATCTATTGAACCGCCAACAATACAATTTACATAAATCAGTTTGCCTCCCCAGGGCAGTTCAATTTCTTCTTTGT
>CAZIRN010000079.1:731-9722 GCA_964541495.1 uncultured Rikenella sp.
CTATCTTCATCATAGTAGATTCCGTAGAGTCTTCTTCATAAGGTTCTATTATAAGATGTACCTCACCAAACTGGCCGGCTCCTCCCGATTGTTTCTTATGCCTGTACTCTGCCTGTGCTGCTTTTGTGATTGTCTCACGATAAGGTATCTTTGGCAGACTAAATACCACAGGAATTTTGTAAATGTTATCAAGATGCCATTTAAGAATGTTAAGGTGATATTCACCCTGCCCATGAATTATAATTTGTTTGAGTTCCTTCGAATATTCAACAAGAATGGTTGGATCTTCGGCATGCATTTTATATAATGCCTCACCAAGTTTTTCATCATCACTCTCCGACTGTGCTTTAATGGCTGTCCGGTATTTGGGCTCAGGGAATTCCATACCTTTGTAAGTCCAGTCGTTACCCGGAGCATTCAGAGTATGGTTTGTTTTGGTGTTTTTCAGTTTCACGGTTGCTCCAATATCACCTGTATTAAGCTCCGGCACCTTTATTCTGTTTTTACCGGTACATACGAAAATTTGCGAAAGTCTCTCCTTTGTGCTGTTGGAAGTGTTTATTAAGTCAATGTTTTCCGTAATTTTTCCTGAATATACCCTGAAATAATTTATTTCGCCGATATGTTCTTCTATTGAAGTTTTAAATACAAATGCCGATGACGGTCCCGACGGATCAGGCTTTACTTCCTCCCCCTTGCTGTTGACAGGACCAGGCATATCAGTTATCAAAGGGGCTTCTGAAGCAATAAATTCCAGCAGTTCGTCAACACCAATATTATTTTTTGCAGAAATACAGAAAACCGGGAACATAGAACGGGCAATAAGACTTTTTGCGATACCTTTCCTTATTTCATCTTCTGAAAGAGAATCATTCGAGAAAAAAAGTTCCATAAGCGATTCATCACTTTCTGCTGCTTTTTCGACGAGCTGTGTATAAAGCTCCTCCGCCCTGGCTTTATGTTCGGCAGGAATATCAAGAATTTCTGCTTTGCCGCTTTCATCTTTATATCTTAACATTTTCATTTTCAGCACATCAATAATAGCATTAAATCCAATACCCTCATTTACAGGATATTGAATTATTACTACATCATTGCTGAGACGTTCTTTCATCATTTCTATTGATTTTTCAAAATGAGCCTTTCGTGGTCGAGACTGTTTATCGCCATAATAACAGGCTTGTGAAATCTCTCAGCGTGTCTGAAATGAATCTCTGTACCCACCTCAACGCCATTCTGAGCATTAATGAGCATGACTGCACAGTCGGAAACAAAAAGAGATGATATTACACCACCGCAGAAATCATCGAGCCCTGGAGTATCAAGAATATTTATTTTCTTATTCTGGAATTCGGTATAGAGAACACTTGAAAAAATTGAATTTCCGCTGTCGTGTTCAATAGACCGGTAATCGGAAATTGTGTTTTTCCCTTCAATAGTGCCTCTGCGTTCAATTATCCCGCCGTTGAAAAGCATAGACTCAGCAAGAGTTGTTTTTCCTGAATTTGAGTTTCCTATAAGAGAAATTGTTTTAATCTGGTCAGTCTGGTATGTTTTCATCCTGAAGTAAAAGTTTTTGTTATACCTTAATTTATAATCTGATTATTAAAAATGCCTTTATTTAAATGAGGGCTCAAATTTAATAATTTTTTAAAATTTGTCTGTAAGATATTATAATTCCGGAAATTTTATTTTCTTTGCACCTGTTTTTTTGAAGAACAGCAGGAGTACCGGGATTTCCTCTCAGGGTAAGTTTATAAAAGAATTCATCCAGGAAATGTCGGGAAGAAACCTGTACAGAACTTACATTAGTAAGTAAATATTTTAATATTTAAAATGGCGGATGTTATGTCTTTTAAAGTTTTATAACATCCTAATATGATTTATTTATTTAACGAAAATTGATAATTATTTTGAGAAAGGAAAATAAAATTGATACCTTTGCAACCCAATTTTTTGATAAAAATATTAAACGATTGAATTTATGCCTACAATTCAGCAATTAGTAAGAAAAGGCAGAGAAAAGCTGGAATACAAAAGCAAGGCTCCGGCTTTGGATTCATGCCCTCAGAGAAGGGGCGTATGTGTAAGAGTGTATACTACAACGCCTAAAAAGCCCAATTCTGCTATGCGGAAAGTTGCCAGAGTGAGGTTGACTAATCAGAAAGAAGTTAATGCATACATACCTGGCGAGGGACATAACCTTCAGGAACACTCTATTGTTCTTATGAGAGGCGGGAGAGTTAAAGACCTTCCCGGCGTAAGGTATCATCTTGTAAGAGGCACCCTTGATACCTCTGGCGTGGAAGGACGTACACAGAGAAGATCTAAGTATGGTACAAAAAAACCCAGGAAATAAAACAGTTACTTAAAAGCTGGAACCGGAAAGGAATTTAAAAATTAAAGATTTATTATAATGAGAAAGACAAGAGCAAAGAGAAGAATACTGTCGCCGGATCCGAAATTCAACGATCCGTTTGTCACAAGGTTTGTCAATAATCTTATGCTTAACGGTAAAAAGACGGTTGCTTTCAAAATTTTCTATGATTCTCTTGAAATTATTGGTGAAAAACTGAAAGCAGAGGATAAATCACCTCTAGATATCTGGAAACAGGCTCTTGAAAATATTACACCTCAGGTTGAAGTAAAGAGCCGCAGGATTGGCGGTGCCACTTTTCAGGTGCCGGTAGAAATAAGGCCCGAACGGAAAGTGAGTATAAGTATGAAAAATCTTATCTTTTTTGCGCGCAAACGTCCTGGCCATTCCATGGCCGAACGCCTTGCTGCTGAAGTAATGGCCGCATATAATAATGAAGGTGGTGCTTTCAAGAAAAAGGAAGATACTCACAGAATGGCAGAAGCAAACAAAGCATTCGCTCACTTCAGGTTTTAATCAGGTTTTAATAAAAACTGAATAGCAGATATAACAGAGAAATGGATAAAAACCTGAAATATACCAGAAACATCGGCATAATGGCTCACATCGATGCAGGTAAAACCACCACTACCGAACGGATTCTTTATTATACCGGTCGGACTCATCGCATGGGAGAAGTGGATAACGGAAATGCCCAGATGGACTGGATGGTTCAGGAACAGGAGAGAGGAATTACAATAACGTCGGCGGCAACAACAACTTACTGGAAATTAGGAAACGAAGAATATAAAATCAATATTATTGACACACCTGGTCATGTTGATTTTACAGTTGAAGTGGAAAGGTCGCTAAGAGTTCTCGACGGCGTCGTGGCAGTTTTCTGTGCCGTTGGCGGCGTTGAACCACAATCCGAAACAGTATGGCGACAGGCAAACAAATATCACGTGTCAAGGATTGCTTTTATAAATAAAATGGACAGGGCAGGAGCTGATTTCTTTGGTGTTGTTCAGCAAATACACGATAAGTTAGGCGCAAAACCTGTGCCTGTACAAATTCCCATAGGTTCGGAAGAGAATTTCATCGGCATAGTTGACCTTATTACAATGCAGGCTTTAATATGGGATGAAGTGACCGACCTTGGCATGAAATACCGGACGGCTGATATACCCAAGGAATTGACGGAAGAGGCCCGGGAATGGAGAACAAAAATGATTGAATCACTGGCAGATGTAAATGATACTATCCTTGAACGTTATATTGAAAATCACGAATCAATCGAATCTGCTGAAGTCATTGAAGCTCTTAGAAATTGTACAGTCACTGGTCACATAGTACCGGTTTTATGCGGTGCAGCTTTAAAAAATAAAGGGATTCAGAAACTCATCGACGCTGTAGTAGAGTTTCTCCCTTCTCCACTCGAGATCGGCCCGGTGGAAGGAATTGACCCGAGGACGGGCGAAAAGCTGAAACGGGAACCTGATAATGAAGCTCCGCTCGCTGCACTTGCCTTCAAAATAGCTACAGATACTTATAATGGAAGACTGGTTTTTTTGAGAATATATTCAGGAACACTGAATTCGGGAGATAATGTATTGAATGTAAGAACAGGTAAACGAGAAAGGGTTAACAGGCTTTTCAGGATGCATGCCAATAAACAAACCCCGATCGAATATGTTGAGGCAGGTGATATATGTGCTGGAGTGGGATTTAAAGAGCTGAAAACAGGAGATACAATTTGTGCAATACATAAACCGATAGCTCTTGAGTCAATGGATTTTCCGGAACCAGTGATAGGAGTGGCCATTGAACCGAAAACACAAGCCGATGTCGACCGTTTGTCACTGGCACTCAACAAACTGACTGAAGAAGACCCAACATTTCAGGTAAAAGTTGATGCCGATAGCGGGCAGACTGTTATTCAGGGTATGGGCGAACTACACCTTGAAATACTTATAGACAGGCTAAAGAGAGAATTTCAGGTTGAATGTAACCAGGGGATTCCTCAGGTTGCTTATAAAGAGGCCATCACAACTTCGACGGAACATAGAGAATTATTCAGAAAACAAACCGGAGGCAGAGGCAAATACGCTGATATTATTGTAGAATTAATGCCTGCCGACGACGGAATAAAGGGATTACAATTCTTAAATGAGGTAAAGGGTGGTAATATTCCTAAGGAGTTCATACCTGCTGTTGAAAAGGGATTTCGAGAAGCCATGCTAAATGGCCCTCTTGCCGGATTCCCTGTTGAAAGTCTGAAGGTTATCCTTAAAGATGGCTCCTTTCACCCGGTTGATTCCGATTCACTTTCGTTTGAGATAGCTGCCCGACAGGCTTTCCGCCATGCAGCAGTTAAATGTAACCCCGTTCTTCTCGAACCCGTTATGTCGGCTGAAGTAGTTACTCCGGAAGAATATGTTGGAGATGTAATCAGCGATTTTAACCGGAGGAGGGGAAGGATAGAAGAAATGGAGGCTAAAGGAGGATTAAGAATAATAAAGGCCAAAGTCCCACTTGCTGAAAACTTCGGATACGTAACCGTTCTCAGAACAATTACATCGGGCAGAGCTACTTCAACTATGGAATTCTCACATTATGAGGAAGTTCCTTCCGATTTAGCCAAAAAAATAGTAGAAATTTCAAAAGGGAAAATTTATTAATATGAGTCAGAAAATCCGTATAAAACTTAAATCTTACGATCATAACCTTGTAGATAAATCTGCTGAAAAGATCGTAAAAACAGTAAAATCAACCGGTGCGGTGGTCAGCGGACCTATTCCCCTGCCCACACACAAAAGGATCTTTACGGTGAATCGTTCAACTTTTGTAAACAAGAAATCGCGGGAACAGTTTCAGCTTTCATCATACAAAAGGCTTCTTGACATTTACAGCTCGACTCCAAAAACCATTGATGCCTTGATGAAACTCGAACTGCCGAGCGGCGTTGAAGTTGAAATTAAAGTGTAATAAGTTAAATATTTGAAATATGCAGGGATTAATTGGCAAAAAGGTGGGAATGACCTCCGTTTTCGATGAAAACGGGGAAAATGTTCCCTGTACCGTGCTCCAGGCAGGCCCTTGTGTGGTCACTCAGATAAAAACCGTCGAGAATGACGGTTATTTTGCAGTTCAGCTTGGATTCGACGATAGAAAAGAAAAAAATACTGCAAAACCTGAGATCGGACACTTCAAAAAAGCCGGTACCAAACCGAAAAAAAAGGTTGTCGAATTCACCGGATTTGATAAAGGTGAACTTAAACTGGGAGATACCCTTACAGCCGAATTTTTTGGCCCTGATACTTGGGTGGATGTAATAGGCTGGTCAAAGGGAAAAGGGTTCCAGGGCGTCGTAAAACGACATGGTTTTAGCGGGGTTGGAGAGCAGACTCACGGGCAGCACAACAGAGGCAGGGCGCCCGGTTCTCTCGGGGCTTCTTCATACCCTTCCAGAGTCATGCCTGGAATGAGAATGGCCGGACATAAGGGCAACAGGCAGGTAAAAGCAATTAACAGAAAAATTATGAAACTTATACCAGAAGAAAATATTTTGATTGTTAAGGGATCAGTTCCTGGTCCTAAAGGCGGTTATGTAATAATTACAAGATGATGGAATTAAATGTTTTTAATATAGAAGGCAAGGAAACCGGGAAAAAAGTTACTCTCGACGATTCTATTTTTGGTATCGAACCCAACAACCATGCCATTTATCTAGATACAAAACAATATATGGCTAATAACAGGCAGGGAACTGCCAAGGCTAAAGAACGTTGCGAGATAACCGGCAGCACACGTAAGCTGAAACGCCAGAAAGGTACAGGCAGCGCACGCTACGGCGATATCAAAAATCCCCTATTCAGGGGAGGAGGAAGAATATTTGGACCAAGACCGAGAGATTACAGCTTAAAGGTTAATAAAAAAGTCAAACAACTCGCAAGAAAATCAGCGCTTTCTTACAAAGCTGCAGAAAATGGAATAATTATTCTTGAGGACTTTAATATGGAAACTCCGAAAACAAATGAGATGGTGAAAATAAGCGAAAATCTAAAGATTTCAAGTAAAAAATCACTTTTTGTTTTACCAAAACAAAATAAAAATATATATTTGTCCTCTCGTAATTTACAAGGAGTTGAAGTCGTAACAGTCAATGAATTAACTACATACAAGATAATGAACGCTTCAATTCTTGTACTTGCAGAAGGTGCAGTTGACATTCTGCAGGAAACTTTTAAAAATTAGAGATTTAAAAAATGAATATACTTATAAAGCCGATAGTAACCGAAAAATTGACGGGACAGGGAGAGAAGTTCAATCGTTATGGCTTTATTGTTGATAGAAAGGCAAACAAGCTTCAGATAAAAAAAGCTGTGGAAGAACTTTACGGTGTCTCTGTTGAATCGGTTAATACTATGCGCTACCCAGGCAAGGTTAAAACCAGATATACAAAATCCGGCTCAGTGAGAGGGAGAACTTCCGCAAGAAAAAAGGCCGTTGTAACACTTGCCAAAGGAAATACAATTGACTTCTATAGCAATATTTAAAAATGGCAGTACGAAAACTAAAGCCTGTCACTCCAGGCCAGAGACATATGACAATCAGTGCATTCGACGATATCACATGCACTGTGCCGGATAAATCTTTACTCAAACCGCTGAAAAATACCGGGGGAAGGAATGTTGACGGTAAAATGACTATGAGGTATATAGGTGGCGGCCATAAAAGAATGTACCGTATTATTGATTTTTTGAGAAACAAAGACGGTATTCCGGCCACAGTAAAAACAATAGAGTATGATCCTAACCGTTCTTCCAGAATTGCCCTCGTATGCTATGCCGACGGTGAAAAAAGATATATTATTGCACCAAATGGTTTGAAGGTTGGACAAAAGATAATGTCCGGGCATAATGTTCCTCCTGAAATAGGGAATACCCTTCCGCTAAGCGAATTGCCAATGGGCACTTTGGTACATAATATAGAACTTAAACCTGGCAAAGGCGGTGTGCTTGCACGTAGCGCAGGCACTTATGCCCAGCTTATTGCACGTGAAGGAAAGTACGCAACATTGAAACTTCCTTCTGGTGAAACAAGGCTTGTGCTTTCATCATGCCGTGCGACTGTAGGAACTGTTTCGAATGCCGACCATAACCTCGAAAAATCAGGAAAGGCCGGACGTTCGCGCTGGATGGGACGCAGGCCCAGGACAAGAGGCGTTGCAATGAATCCGATTGACCATCCTATGGGAGGCGGCGAAGGTAAAGCCTCGGGCGGACACCCAAGGTCAAGAAAAGGTATCCCCGCTAAAGGATATAAGACAAGAGACAGAAAAAAATATTCTGCAAAATTTATTATAGAAAGAAGAAAGAAATAAGTAAAATTATATGAGCAGATCTTTAAAGAAAGGTCCTTTTATTGATTACAAGCTCGAAAAAAGAGTGCTTGAAATGAATCAAAGCGGAAAGAAATCAGTTATTAAAACATGGTCGAGAAGATCCATGATTTCTCCTGATTTTGTCGGACATACTATTGCTGTCCATAACGGAAACAAATTTATCCCTGTTTATATTACTGAGAATATGGTAGGTCATAAACTTGGAGAATTTGCTCCTACCCGTACATTCAGAGGTCACTCAGGAAACAAGTAAACCAGATAGTTAATAAAGCTTAGGAAATGGGTGCAAGGAAAAGAAACAGAGCCGAACAGAATAAAGTAGCCAGGGAAAATAGGTGCCAGGCTGTATTGAAAAATTGCCCTGTCTCACCTCGAAAAATGCGACTGGTTGCCGACCTTATTCGAGGTGCTGATGTCAATGAGGCACTTGGTATACTGCGGTTCAGCAAACAGGATTCATCACGAAAACTGGAAAAACTTCTTCTTTCGGCTATATCTAACTGGCAGCAGAAAAATGAAGGGGTAAGAATAGAGGATAGCGGACTTTTTATTAAGGAAATATTTGTTAACGGCAGCCGTACACTTAAAAGGCTCCAGACTGCACCCCAGGGAAGAGCTTACCGGATTAGAAAAAGGTCAAACCATGTAACTATTGTGCTTGACAGTGCAATTAAAAATGAAGTTGAAAACAGTTCAAATTGAAATAAATGGGACAGAAAGTTAATCCGATAAGCAACAGATTAGGCATCATTCGAGGCTGGGACTCGAACTGGTACGGAGGAAAAGATTTTTCAGGGAAACTAATTGAGGATACCAAAATAAGAGAATACCTGAATGCCAGGCTCGCCAAGGCAAGCATTTCAAAAATAGTCATAGAGAGAACTCTAAAATTCATTACTATCACAGTAAATACTGCGCGGCCAGGCATCATAATAGGTAAAGGCGGCCAGGAAGTTGATAAGCTGAAGGAAGAACTGAAAAAGATTACAAAGAAAGAGGTACAGATAAATATATTCGAAATAAAGCGTCCGGAACTGGACGCATGTATTGTGGCAAATAATATTGCCCGACAGATTGAAGGAAAGATTTCTTACCGACGGGCTATCAAAATGGCAATAGCTTCAACAATGCGAATGGGCGCCGAAGGGATAAAAGTCGTGGTTTCGGGCCGATTGGGAGGAGCTGAAATGGCGAGAACCGAAACATATAAAGAGGGACGTATCCCGCT
>CAZIRN010000080.1:0-9589 GCA_964541495.1 uncultured Rikenella sp.
ATTGGTTTTACCTCCTATAAAACCAGACTGGAAGTACAAATTTAAATTGTACTCTTTTCTTCTTATGCCTTTTACCTTTTACTTTAAAATCTTTATCCCCTACGGGGGAATATAATCTATTATGCATCCGTTGAGCTATTGATGTTGTTCCCCTGACGGGGAAAGTGTTTTAACCCCAGGACTGAGTAAAATACCTGCCTGTCGGCGTTTTTCCGCCGTAGCGGCTACGCGAAGGCGATGCAGACAGGGAGCAGAGAGAAAACCGTTAATTGTTTTTTTGGCCTCAGATAATTTTTGGGGAAAGTTTCTGAATGGAGGCTTGCTGCGATGGCCTCCGGTAAGCAATACTGTCTGAGGAGTCAGCGTTACTGTTAGTATTTTGTTGAGTTATCTTTCTGAGAGCAGTTTAAAGAGGGGGTCATTGATATAATAATTTGCTGTTCCCAGTTTTTTCTTTGTAAGGAGTTTGTCATCAGCAAGCTGGTTCAGATAATTGGCTGCAGTAATCCTTGAGACATTTAAGTCATGTTGAATAAACTCAATTTTTGTATACGGATGTTTGAACAGGTTATTGAGCAAATCCTGACTGTAAAATTTATAATTATCTCTCAATGTACGTTTATAATTCGTCATTAGCTCCCGAATCTTGATTATCAGGTCAATAGTTTCTCTTGAAGTCTGTTCCACTGCATCAATCATAAAAAGGAGCCATTCTTCCCAATTGTTATTTGTCCGTACTTCCTGCAGGAGTCTGTAATAATCAGGTTTATTTTTAATTATGTAATTACTTAAGTAAAGAATTGGAAGATCCTGGAGTTTTTCCTGAATAAGGTATAGTATATTAATTATCCTCCCTGTCCTGCCATTACCGTCATAAAATGGATGAATGCTTTCGAATTGATAATGAATGATTGCCATTTTGACAAGAGGGTCAAAGTCACTCGACTCCCTGTCATTGATTAATTTCTCAAGGTTCGCCATCAAATCTTTTATTTCTTCAGGGTCTTGTGGCGGGGTGTAAATTATCTCTCCGGTGAAAGAATTTTTTAATGTTGTTCCGGGTAGCATGCGAAATCCAGCTTTATTACCTTCAAGGACTTCTTGAATTTTCAATATAATGCGGTTAGTAAGTAATCCGGTTTTCGAGAGAAGATCAAATCCTGTTTTTGTAGCGGCAATATAATTTTGTACTTCTTTAGCATTAAGTGATTTAAATGAATCAAAATTTAATTCTGATTTATAAAGATCGTCATGAGTAGTAATTATATTTTCAATCGCCGAACTGTCTTTGGCTTCCTGAAGCCCTAATGTGTTGATAAGTATACTTTGGTTTGGCATTGACGAGGCAATTCCTTTCAGTTCAGCCAGTGCAGCATGAGCAGAGGGAAGCCTTTTCAGAACTGTCTTTGTTTCTATATCCCGGTCAAGTGGAAGGGGGAGTAACTTTTTAGTTGACTTTGCCATTTGAATAAAAAAGGTTAATACTTATTCAAATCAATCTTTTTATGTTAAGAAAATCCAATTTTGTATACAAATATAATATTATTTGTAAAGAAAATCAAATAATTTATACATAATAATTGTTGAATGTAAAGTTTTTTGGTCTAACCCCCTATAAAACTAGGCTGAAAGTACATGGTCTAACCCCCTATAAAACTAGACTAAAAGTACAAATTTAAATTGTACTTTTATCTTTTTCCTTTTGTCTTTTATCTTATTCTTCCGACTCTTCCGTTCGGGATTTCGTCCGAAATTTCCAACTCGGAAAACAGTAAAAGGGGAATTCCATCGTTTTTTATGGTTATATTGTCATTCCGGAGATAGGCCGGGCGAATTTAATCACGTCTTTACCGGTTATAGTATCTTTGCACAGGATAATAAGTCGTTCGAGGACGTTTCTGAACTCCCTTACATTTCCCGTCCATTCGATCTTTTCAAGTTCCTCGATAGCGTCCTTTGTAATAATCTTTTTACTCATTCCATATTCTCCGCAGATGAGAGTATTGAAATGTTCTGCCAGAAGAGGAATATCTTCGATGCGTTCATTGAGTGAAGGAACGTGTATCAATATCACACTGAGCCGGTGATAAAGGTCTTCTCTGAAATTATTGTTTTCGATTTCCTTTTTCAGGTTTTTGTTTGTTGCAGCAATAACTCTCACATTTACATGAATATCTTTATCGGATCCGACTCTCGAGATTTTATTTTCCTGGAGTGCTCTTAGCACTTTTGATTGTGCAGAAAGGCTCATATCGCCTATTTCATCTAGAAAAAGCGTGCCTCCGTTTGCTTGCTCGAATTTTCCTATTCTTTGTTTTATAGCTGAGGTAAATGAACCTTTTTCATGACCAAATAGTTCACTTTCGATAAGTTCGGAAGGTATTGCAGCACAGTTTACTTCTACGAATGGGCCTCCGGCGCGATTGCTTTTTTCATGTATCTGATGTGCCACAAGCTCCTTGCCTGTTCCACTGGCACCTGTAATAAGCACTCTTGCCTCAGTAGGTGCAATCTTATCTATCATTTCTTTCACCTGCATAATTGCAGGCGATTCACCCACAATCTCATACAGTTTGCTAACCTTGTTGTGCAATACTTTCGTCTGGGTTACCAGTTTTGATTTATCGGTAGCATTACGTATGGTTATCAGCAGTCTGTTCAGGTCGAGAGGCTTTTCGATAAAGTCGTAAGCGCCCTTTTTTATTGATTCTACTGCAGTGTCAATATTGCCATGTCCGGAGATCATTATTACAGGAGTGTCGGGCGACACTTCCATTATTTTTTCGAGAACTTCAATTCCGTCCATATTCGCCATCTTTATATCGCACAACACTATATCATAATGATTATTATTGAAAAGTTCCAGTCCGGCCGGTCCGCTTTCTGCCACGTCAACTTCATACTTCTCGTATTCAAGAACTTCCTTGAGAGTATTCCGGATTGCCTTTTCGTCATCAATAACCAGGATTTTCGACATATATTTAAATTACCAGTATAATTTTTGCGTTTTACTATCCTTTATAGGTTATCCACTTAATCATTTCCTTCCATGATGCTTTTTTACCGTACATGAGAATGCCGGTACGATAAATTTTTCCTGCCATCCATACAAAGGCAATAAAAGTTCCCACCATCAGAACCATCGAAACAAAAATTTGCCAGTAGGGTACCCCGAAGGGGATTCTGGCCATCATGACTATCGGTGAGGTGAAAGGAATCAATGAGAACCAAAAAGAAATTGAACTTTCAGGATTTTGCATTGTACCAATGGCCACAAACAGGCCCAGGATAATAAGAATGGTGACAGGGAACATAAACTGCTGGGTTTCCGTTTCACTGTCAACGGCAGAACCTATTGCTGCAAACAGGGAGGCATAAAGCAGGTAGCCCGTTATGAAATAAAATACAAATGAAAAAATTATAAGTCCCCACGGCTGGTTAAGTGCAGATTTGAAAATTTTCTGAATATCAGGTGAAACTTCTGAAGCTGATACCGTAATGTCTTCAGTTTGTTGCTGCATCGGATTCACATCCTGCGACATTATATTCTGTGGCACGATTTGTACACTCTCTTTACTGTTTTCTTTTGGGATAATTACCGATTTTAGCCCCATTGCAATACCGAAAGTAAGCAAAACCCATATCATGAACTGTGTAAGGCCTACCAGTGCAAGGCCTACGATTTTCCCCATCAAAAGCTCAGTCGGTTTAACGGAGGAGATTATAAGTTCAACAACTCTGCTTGTTTTTTCCTCTATGACTCCCCTCATAACCTGAGATCCGAAAACGAAGACCAGAATATATATCAAAAAACTGTTAATATAGGCAAGAGCCATTGATATACCGGTATTCGTTTCTTTAATATTTCCCGATTTGTCGAGTTTTATTGTTTGAATGGAAACATTTGCCTTTATGCTTTTTATTATTTCATCAAGATTCTCGATTTTGTATGACAGAAGCTTCTGGCGCTCAATTTCTTTTTCGAGTGAACTTTTTATGTGCTCGAGGAGAAGAATCGGCGGTTGTTTTCTGGAAATAAACTGAACTGCTTCGGGTACATGAATCACTTCTGGCGAAATAAATAACACACCGTAATATCCAGCCTGCTCGAAATTGTTCTTGATATCGTCGAAATTGACGTTTTCAAGGTAAATAAACTGAGTATTTTTTATATCAGGTATTGCATTCCTGAATAGGTCGGTCTTATCCTCAATTACGGCAATTTTTTTCATTTCGGTATCCTGATTGTTCATCAGCAGAGCCGGAACAATAATAAGTGAGGCCATCAGAAGAGGTGCAAGCAAGGTCATCAAGATAAATGATTTCTTTCTTACTCTTGTAACGTATTCTCGCTTAATAATTACAGATATCTTGCTCATAATTTTTAATATATTACAGGATCTGGTGTTTTTGATTTAACCACCCTTATAAAGATTTCATTCATTGAAGGAAGGACAGGATTGAAAGAGATTATGTTTCCCGATTTCATAAGCTCCTGTAAAATATTATTGGTATTTGTTTCTTTCAGGCTTTTAAATTTGATAACGGTTTTATGGTCTTCTTCACATGACGACAAAATTTTGAAAAGACCATTTTCAGGAATATTTATGTTCCCGTGAAATGTCACTGAAAATTCATTTGCAGCCCATGATTTTCTTATTTCATCAACGTTTCCTTCAAGCATTGACTTTCCATGGTCGATAAGTGTTATATTATCACAGAGTTCCTCAACTGATTCCATGTTATGGGTTGATAAGATTATCGTTGCACCTCTCTCGCGAAGAAAGAGGATTTCGTTTTTTATTATGCTCATATTTACAGGGTCAAAGCCTGTAAAAGGCTCGTCGAGAATAATGAGTTTCGGTTCGTGAAGAACTGTAATGACAAACTGAACTTTCTGGGCCATTCCTTTTGAAAGCTCTTCGATTTTTTTATTCCACCAATCCGTTATCTCGAGTTTTCTGAACCAGTATTTGAGCCTTCTCATGGTTTCGGTTTTTGACAGACCTTTCAGCCTTGCGAAGTAAAGTGCCTGGTCTCCGACCTTCATCTTTTTATAAAGTCCTCTCTCTTCAGGGAGATATCCTATTTCTGCTGTGTCGGAAGGTTTCAATTTTCTGTCGTTGAGGAAAAGTTCACCTGAATCGGGACCGGTAATCTGATTTATTATTCTTATCAGTGTTGTTTTACCTGCTCCGTTCGGCCCAAGCAGGCCGTAGATTGATTGATTTGGTACTTTTATGCTCAGATTGTCGAGAGCTATAAAATTTCCAAACTGTTTTGTAACATTTCTTGCTTCAAAAATTATCATAATAAGAACAACAGGCTAAGGTAAAGTTTAAATTGGCCATAAATATAGTCATTTAGAATAATATAGATTCTGTACAATTAATTTATTTATGGAGCAATGAAGCAAGAAGAGAGGATGATGACACTGGAATTTATTATTTGAAATGATTTCTCATCCTTTCGAAGAAGCCTTTGTCGTCTTTGTCAGGTCTTGGGGTAAAAGCATCTGATTCTTTGAGTTTCTCAATTATTCTCAATTCTTCTTTGCTCAGGTTTTTTGGTATCCAGACGTTTACATTAACAAGCATGTCGCCTTTTCCATATCCGTTTACGTCAGGCAGTCCTTTACCGCGAAGGCGGAGTATTTTTCCAGGTTGAGTGCCCGGCTCAATTTTTATTTTTACCTGTCCGTTAATAGTCGGTATTTCTTTATAGCATCCTGTAATAGCATCTGGTATACTTATATACATATTGTATATCAAGTTGTTGCCATCTCTGATAAAATCCGGATGAGGTTCTTCATCAATAATAACGTAAAGGTCGCCAGGGGTGCCGCCTCTTCGTGCTGCATTTCCCTTTCCGCTTAAAGTCATTTGCATTCCCTTTGAGACTCCGGCAGGAATATTTATTTTTAAGATTTCTTCCTTTTCAACGATTCCCTCGCCATAACAGGCAGTGCATTTCCTTGAGATGGTTTTGCCTTCGCCTCCGCATGCAGGGCATACGCTTGAGGTCTGCATCTGACCCAGCAAAGTGTTTGAAATATGTGTTACGTGGCCTTTTCCCCTGCAGGTCGGACATGTTGAAAAAGCTCCTGAGTCGGCTGCACCTGTTCCGCCACAGGATTCACAAGGAACATATCTGCGGACTTTTATCTTTTTTTCAGCACCGTTTGCTATCTCATTGAGGCTCAGCTTTACTTTTACTCTCAGGTTTGTTCCTTTGTTTTCTTTTCTTGTTCTTCTACTGGTTCTAAAGCCGCCGAATCCTCCAAAAGCATCACCAAATATATCGCCGAATGAGCTAAATATATCATCCATGGTCATGCCTCCGCTGAAATCCCTGCCTGCTCCGCTTACACCTTCATGACCAAACTGGTCGTACTTTTGCCTCTTTTCATCGTCCGATAAAACCTCATAAGCCTCAGCGGCTTCCTTGAATTTCTCCTCGGCATTCTTATCGCCCGGATTTTTATCGGGATGATACTTAAGTGCCTTCTGCCTGTATGCTTTTTTGATTTCTTCTTTGGAAGCACCCTTAGACACGCCTAAAACTTCGTAATAATCCCTCTTTGTTGCCATGCGCCGAAATTATTCACCCACAACAACTTTTGAATGTCTGATTACCTTATCATTAAGATAATAACCTTTCTGAAGCACTTCGATAACCTTTCCTTTCAAAGATTCATCTTCTACAGGAATTTTATTGATTGCTTCATGAAGGTCAACATTGAATTCACAGTTCAGGGATTCAATCTCCCTTATCCCATGTTGTTTCAAAAAATCTTTTAATTTAATATAAATAAGATCAACACCTTCCTTAAAAGCTGTACATTCCGGTGATATTTCCATATGCTCAAGAGCGCGTTCAAAATCGTCCATAACAGGCAGAATACCAAGCAATAACTTTTCTCCGGCTTGCTTTGTCAGCTCAATTTTTTCTCTGAGAGTTCTTTTACGATAATTGTCAAATTCTGCGGCAAGCCGAAGATACCTGTCCTGCATCTCTGCCAGTTTTTCTTGCAGATCCGCCTCTCTTGATACAACTTTATCGGTTGTAATATCGCTCTTCTCAGGTTCAGAGAACTGTTGCTCCTCACCTGGCTGTTCCGCAGGTTTTTCCGGCTTTTCTTCAACCTTTTCTTCAGCTTTTCCTGCCGGCTTAAAAAATGTTTCTTTTTCTTCCTGTGAATTAATATCTTTATTATTAGTCATTTCGTATTTGTTTTTCTCTTTATTTTCTTCAGCTTCAGAATATTTTTTCTTCATGATTATAAACTATTTTAAAACTTTTATGCCTGTTATATACCTCAAATTTTTTGCCAATAGAAAATAATTGCCAAAATGGCATATTTTGGAATTGTGTTTTACCTCTTCCGGATAAGAAAAGAGTAAAAATTTATTTAACTGTGAATTTAATATAAAGTTAAGTATTGTTTATATTCGTTTTATATCTGCGCCGAGGGCATTAAGCCGTTTATCAATATTTTCATAGCCTCTGTCAATCTGTTCCACATTATGAATAATGCTGGTGCCTTCGGCCGACATTGCTGCAATAAGAAGTGCGATGCCAGCTCTTATATCGGGCGACGACATGACTGTGCTGCGAAGTTTTATTTTTTTGTTCAGCCCAATAACTGTTGCTCTGTGAGGGTCACAAAGTATAATTTGTGCGCCCATGTCAATGAGCTTATCCACGAAAAACAAGCGGCTTTCGAACATTTTCTGGTGTATCAGTACTGCACCGTTTGCCTGTGTGGCAGTTACAAGGAACACGCTCAGCAGATCAGGAGTAAGTCCCGGCCAGATTGCATCGGAAATCGTCATAATTGAGCCGTCAATGAATGTTTCTATTTCATAATGTTCCTGTCGGGGAATAAAAATATCATCACCTCTTTTCTCGAGCTGTATTCCAAGTCTGCGGAATGAATCAGGTATAATGCCAAGGTTTTCCCACGATACGTTTTTTATTGTCAGCTCCGATTCTGTCATTGCAGCCATGCCGATAAATGAGCCAGTTTCAATCATATCGGGCAAAATAGTATGGCTACATCCTCCAAGTTCTCTGACGCCTTCAATATATAGCAGGTTTGAGCCTACGCCTTCAATTTTTGCTCCCATTTTTATGAGCATTCTGCACAATTGCTGAATATATGGTTCACAAGCTGCATTATAGATTGTTGTTTTACCTTTTGTTAATACGGCAGCCATAATTATATTTGCAGTACCTGTAACCGAAGCTTCATCCAGGTGTATATAGGCACCCTGAAGGTTATCGGCTTCGAGGTAGTAAAATGAATCCGAATAGTTATATTCTAACTTTGCTCCGAGCTTTTGAAATCCTGAAAAATGTGTGTCGAGTCTTCTTCGCCCGATTTTGTCTCCTCCGGGCTTGGGGATGCATGCTTTTCCATAACGTGCAAGAAGAGGACCTGCAATCATTATGGATCCCCTTATTCTCTGGCTCTTTTCAATAAAATCATCAGTTTCAAGATAGTCAAGGTCAATTTCTGAAGCCTCGAATGTTGCAGTGGAACCTGAAGCTTCCCTTGTCACTTTTACTCCAAGTGAGGCAAGAAGTTCAATAAGACTTTCCACATCCAGTATATGCGGAATATTATGAATTGTAACCTTTTCAGATGTGAGAAGAGAAGCACATATAACCTGCAGAGCTTCGTTTTTTGCTCCCTGCGGAACTATTTCTCCCTTGAGAGACTTTCCTCCCTGAACTACAAAAGAATTCATTAATGCCTATTAATTCCTTTCTTTCTCCCGGAATGTTTATTTTGTTTTTTGATTTGTTGCTTTTGAGGTTGTTTTTTTCTTTGCTGCTGTATAAGATCTTTTGCATCAGATATTTTCATTCCTTCGGGAATTTTGAGCTTTCCACCAGAAAGGAACCTAAGGTCACTCAGAATTACATCATCCGAAACCTGTGGACGATTCCATGTAAGATAAGACTTTTTCATCTGATTTACTATCAGCGATACAAGGTAATTTTTTTCCTCGCCTTCCTCCATCTTTATTGCAGTGTCTATCATTAATTCGATTATTCTTCCGTAATGCAGATATCTGATATGGCCTTGTGGATAAGGTATCCTGTTCGGTTTTTCTATAAGCTTTGCTTTTTCAGGAGGAGGGAAAGGAGAATCAATATCGAGATCGAAATCAGCAATTATAGCAAGGTGATCCCATAACTTGTGCTTGAAATCACCCATATCTCTGAGCTGCGGATTAAGGTTACCCATAATCTGTATAACAGTAGCAGCAGCCCTGTTCCTTTCCTCCCTGTCTTTAATGGTTTTAATATGATCCACCATTTTTTGAATATTCCTTCCATACTCAGGCAAAGCCATTCGCTTGCGCTGTGTATTGTAATCGTAATTCATCTGAAGCTATTTATTTTTCACAAAGCTAATAATTATAACAAATTGAAAAAATTCAAAATCAGCAAATTTTACATGCATGTTAAATTTATTATTTTGAGGTCTTTGTTTTAGCGTTTTAAATGGTAGGGCTCGATTAGTTGGTCTAACCCCCTATAAAACTAGACTAAAAGTACAAATTTAAATTGTACTTTT
>CAZIRN010000081.1:0-1364 GCA_964541495.1 uncultured Rikenella sp.
AATGTTTATATTCATCAAACATATCATCGAGCTGTTTACGAATACCTTTACCTTCGGCAGGTTCGATTCCCTCAGCTTTTTCCATAACCACATCAGCATACATCATAATAAGTCTTCTGTATGAATCCCATATAAAACGTGGATTATTGGTTTTTTTCAGCAACCCGGGGATAGTAGTTGTACAAAGTCCAATATTGAGAACTGTGTCCATCATTCCAGGCATTGATTTACGGGCACCTGAACGACATGAAACCAGAAGCGGATTTTCAGGGTCTCCAAATTTCATACCCATTATTTTTTCGGTCTTTGCCATAGCATCCCATACTTCTTTCATTAGTTCGGGATCAAGCGTACAGTTATTGGCATAATATTCATTGCAGGCTTCTGTTGTAATTGTAAAACCTGCAGGCACAGGAAGGCCAAGCAGGCACATCTCGGCAAGGTTGGCACCTTTTCCGCCAAGAAGGTTTTTCATCTCAGCATTGCCTTCGGCAGTCTTGTTTCCGAAAGTGTAAACTCTTTTTCTCTTTGACATAGTTGTATCTGTTTGAATGTTAATTTAACTTTTTTGAAAATTAGTCGCAAACTTACATAAAAATATTAAAATGTTGTAAGGAAATTTTTCATTAAAGGTTATCTCGGTGCAGACAACAGGTCAATAAATTGCAAATTAAAATTATCTGACTGTCTGCGTCGGCATAGCAGGCATGGATTTAGGAAAAATAAATGTATATGTGAATTAATTGATAAACAACTATTAAATAGTGAAGATTTATTTTATGACCTCGGATGATACAAAGCAAGTGTTTCTTTAAGAAACGATCTGTCGATATGAGTGTATATTTCAGTAGTAAGTATCGATTCATGGCCAAGCATTTCCTGCACAGCCCTTAAGTCGGCTCCGGCCTCAATCATGTGAGTTGCAAAGGAGTGCCTTAGAGTGTGCGGGCTAATGTTCTTTTTTATGCCCGCTCTGGAAGCGAGGTTCTTAATAATTGTGAATACCATAACACGTGTTAGCTTACTTCCTCTTCTGTTCAGGAAAACTATATTTTCGTCATATATTTTTGGAATCAGCCTCCTTTGTTCGAAATATAGATCGATCTCTTTCAGCGCATGGGAACCTAAAGGTACCATCCTTTGCTTATTACCTTTACCGGTTATAATAAGAAAACCTTCTTCACGATGGATATCGGTTATTCTCAGATTCACAAGTTCCGAAACCCTTAAACCTGACCCGTAAAGTGTTTCGATAATTGCCTTGTTTCGGTGGCCCTCTGGTTTGCTCAGGTCGATTGCATCGATAAGTCTCTCAATCTCATTTATTGTCAGCACTTCAGGAAGATGAAAACCGAGTTTTGGAG
>CAZIRN010000081.1:1464-9578 GCA_964541495.1 uncultured Rikenella sp.
CTCTCAATCTCATTTATTGTCAGCACTTCAGGAAGATGAAAACCGAGTTTTGGAGATTCAATTAGCGTGGTCGGGTTTTCAGTAATCTCACCTTCAATTAAAAGATACTTGAAAAATGCTCTTATGCCCGATAAAACTCTTGCCTGTGTGCGTGCATTCGGGTTTTTCTTGTTAAGCCAGATTATAAAATCGGTAAGGTCGTTGTAAGTAATCTGTCCGGGAGACTTGTTTATGCCTTCTGAATCAATATATTCCTTTAAATTTAAAACATCATGCAGATAAGCCTCTATACTGTTTTGCGACAAGGATTTTTCGAGCCTGAGCCAGGTTTCGAAATCCGCAATAGCATCGTTCCATCTAATTCCACCGGACATTTGTAAATAAAGTATTTAATTGTTTTTTCTCTCTGCTGATTTTACTTAGTTATTGAATTATAAAATTATTAAAATAGTAAATCTTATGTTTTTTTTGTGCTATTTTGCATTTAAATATAATCATCGACAGGTTCTATTGAAAATGAAAATCCAGATTATTAACGGTCCCAATCTTAATCTCCTCGGTAAAAGAGAGCCTGAAAAATATGGTTTACAGTCGTTTGATGAATACCTTGACTCTCTAAGGGGGAGATATCCCAACATGATCATTGATTATTTTCAGTCGAATGTTGAAGGGGAAATAATCAATAAAATACATGAAGTCGGTTTCACATACGATGGCATTATTATCAATGCAGGTGGATATACCCATACTTCAGTTGCTATTGCAGATGCAATTGCAGCGGTGAAATGCCCGGCTATTGAAGTGCATATTACAAATGTAGCAGGACGTGAGGAATTCCGGCACAACAGCCTTGTCGGACGTTATTGCCGCGGAAGCATTATCGGGCTGGGTCTCAACAGTTATCGCCTTGCAGTGGAAGCTTTGATTGATTTACAAAAATAGTTTGAGATGGAAAGGAAAAAAACAAAAATAGTTGCGACAATATCCGATAAACTTTGTGACACGGATTTTATTAAATCGCTTTTTGAAACCGGAATGGATGTGGTCAGAATCAATTCTGCCCATCTTGAAATCGAAGGCGCATTGAAAATTATAAAAAATATTCGTGAAGTTTCCGAAAGAATAGCAATACTAATTGACACAAAAGGGCCTGAAATCAGAACAACTGTATGCGACGAGCCACTGAATCTTAAGAAAGACGAAATAGTCCGGATTACAGGCAATCCCAATGAGAAAACCGTTCCCGGGAATATTTATGTAACTTATACTGCATTTGCAGATGATGTGCCTTTAGGATCTTCTGTTCTTATTGACGACGGTGAGGTTGAGTTGAAGGTTCTGGAGAAGGAAGGTGCAGGACTGAAATGTGTTGCCATAAATGACGGAACTATCGGCTCAAGGAAAAGCGTGAATGTGCCAGGAGTGAAAATTTCCCTTCCTTCACTTTCATCGAAAGACAGAAAGTTTATAGAGATGGCAATTAAGGAAGATGTTGACTTTATTGCCCATTCATTCGTAAGAAACAAACAGGACGTGAAAGATGTACAAAAGGTTCTGGATGAAGCCGGCAGCGAAATAAAAATCATTGCAAAGATTGAAAATCAGGAAGGAGTTGACAATATCGACGAGATACTTGATGAAGTGTATGGAATTATGGTTGCAAGAGGCGATCTTGCCATAGAAATTCCTTATGAGAAAATACCTGGTATCCAGAGGATGATTATAGGAAAATGTATCGAAAAGAGGAAACCGGTTATTGTAGCCACACAGATGCTTCAGTCGATGATTAACAATCCACGCCCCACACGCGCAGAAGTAAGTGATATTGCAAACGCAATTTATTCTCAGACCGACGCAATAATGCTAAGCGGTGAAACTGCCGGAGGTAAATATCCTGTTGAATCCGTCAGGACGATGACCAGAGTGGCCCTGGAAGTAGAGAAAAATAAGGAAAAATACCTCGAAATACCAGCGAGTTCCTTCGCAGGTATAGTTTCGGGATACCTTTCGAAAGTTGCAGTCAAAACTTCTATACGTGTAGGTGCTAAAGGTTTGATCGCCGATACTTCTGGAGGCCGTACAATAAGGGATATGGCTGGCTTCAGAGGCGCCAGTATCATAATGGCCCAGTGTTACAAAAAAAGAACTATGAGGGAACTCGCTCTGTCATACGGAGTTTATGCCGACTGTCAGGAAAAAAAGAAATCGGTCGACAGATTTATTCATACCGCACTAAGGAATCTTTCCAAAACGCACGATTTATTAGAAGATGACCTTGTCATTATTCTTGCCGGAAATTTTTCAGGCGGTTCGGGATTTTCATTTTTGGAGATCGGTACAGTTAGTTATCTTAGGGACCGTGTAACAATTAACGATTAAATCGGCCTTATTGGCTTGATTTTTGTTGTAACAATATGTTTCCGGATGAGATGGTAAAGCTTCTCGTAATATATCTGTGGATTATATTGCACCCTGTTCATGTAACACTGCTTGGTATAGACTATTCTGCTGAAAAAGGCGTTTTCAATGCAAGCCTTAGAGTATATTACGATGATTTTATTCTTGACTATGAGTTGCTGACAGGAAAAAAACCAGCCTTTGATTTTTCAGATAACAATGCCGATGAGAGAAAACTTGTTTCCGATTACCTTAAAGATAAAGTAGTATTGACGGCAGATGATAGAATTCTGAACTTTACAATTACCGGAATCAAACTTGAAGATAATGAACTGACCGTAAAAATGGAATATAAAAACAATCCTTCATCAATCTTATTCCGTATTAAGAATTCCATACTTGCGGATATTTATAGCGACCAGTCAAATCTGATAATATTTCGATATGGAGATTTTGAAGAAGGTGTAAAACTTACATCCGAAAAAAGAGAACATGTTTTCAGCATAACAAAGGATTCCTGATAAGATATTATGAAACGACTTACATTCATTGTTTTAATTATTTTACTTTTTTGGCCTTATGCCTTTGCCACACATAACAGGGCAGGAGAAATTACTTATGTCCAGTTGTCGGCCCTTACTTATGAATTTACTATAACAACATTTACATATACACTTAGTTATGCTGACCGACCTCAACTACCCATCGAATGGGGAGATGGTACATCATCCATTGCTTCCAGAATAGAAATGGTATCCCTTCCTAACTATTACCGCAAAAATGTGTATAAAATACAGCATACTTACCCGGGCCCCGGCGTTTATGATGTTGTGGTTCAGGACCCTAACAGAAATTATGGAGTTCAAAATATTCCGAATTCTGTTAATGTGGTCTTTTCAATCCGGACCAAGCTTGTTGTAAATCCGGCTATGGGATTGAACAGAACCCCGGTTTTGCTTAATCCACCTTAC
Organism: uncultured Rikenella sp.; assembly: GCA_964541495.1. Classification (GTDB taxonomy): domain Bacteria; phylum Bacteroidota; class Bacteroidia; order Bacteroidales; family VadinHA17; genus LD21. The sequence continues at coordinate 4,833 of CAZIRN010000081.1, forward strand.
GATAAGGCAGCCAGAGGATATCTATTTATCCATAATCCTGCGGCTTTCGACCCCGACGGCGACAGCCTGTCCTATAATCTTACTATTTGTACAAGAGAAGATGGCAAACCAATAGAGAATTATACTTATCCTCCTGCAACACACAGATTCTATGTAGATTCCATAAGCGGCGACCTTGTCTGGGACACTCCTGCAGATACAGGAAAATACAATGTGGCAATGGAAATTAACGAATGGCGGAACGGCAAAAAAATAGGCTCGGTCGTGAGAGATATGCAAATTGAAGTGTACAATACAAAAAATAAACCGCCAGTTAATGGACCTTTAAAGGATTTATGCGTCGAAGCTGGCGATTCAATCGGGTTTCTTGTTTCAGCTACTGATAAAGATAAGGATTTCTTGAGATTAAAAGCAACGTCAGGCGTCTTCCAGCTTAAAGGATGCAGAGCTAAATTCAAAACAGTTGATTCAATAGCCGGATATGTTTCAGCATTATTTTCATGGAAAACATGCCATGAAAATGTAAGGCAACAGCCTTACGACATCATTATTAAATCAGAAGATAACAGTTCCGATCTTTCACTCTTCGATATTGATAATTTCAGAATAAGGGTACTTGGCCCCCCTCCGGAACTCTTAACTGCCTCACCAGAAGGCAAATCCATTCGTCTGACATGGTCAGATTACGGTACGAATGTAATTTCAGGATTCAGTATCTACAGACGTGAGGGAACCACAACTTTTACACCCGATTCATGCACTACCGGCGTCCCTGCTTATACAGGATTTGTTAAAGTGGGATATATCTCAGGCAGTTCGGTCACAGGCTTCGTTGATACAGATAACGAGCAGGGACTTCAGTTCGGGAAAGAATATACTTACCGAATAGTTGCAGTTTATCCCGACGGCACTGAGAGCAAAGCATCGAACGAGGTTACTTCGACTCTCGTTTCCGGAGTTCCTGTTATAAGAAATGTGTCGGTAAGAAATACGGACGTTTCAAAAGGCTCAATATTTCTGGCATGGGAAAAACCCGGACAACTCGACACTATACCTGCTCCGGGTCCTTACAAATACTTTATATTACGTGCCGAAGGTATTACAGGTACAGCATATACAAAGATTGATTCAATACTTACAGTTGACCTGAACGATACAACATATATCGACACTTTGATAAATACACGCGATAAAGCATTTATATACAGAATAGAACTTTATAACAACTCCCCTGGCAACGTATTTATGATTGGAGAGCCCTCCTATGCATCCTCTCTTTTCATCGAAGTATCTCCAGGCGACCGTAAAGCAAGGTTTAACATAAAGAGAAATGTTCCGTGGATAAATTCCCGATATGATATTTTCAGGCTGAACGCCTCGACTATGAAATTCGATTCGATTGGCTATACAGGCCAGCTGACTTATATTGATTACGGACTCGAAAACGGAACACAATATAATTATTATGCCAGATCCACCGGCTCATATACAAAACCTGATCTACCATCCAACCTGATTAATTTTTCACAGATTGCAACGGTTATACCTGTTGATAACGAACCTCCATGCACACCTGTACTTTCCGTAACCTCACAATGTGATAGCCTTTACAATACGCTGCAGTGGCATTTCGACGATCAGCAATGTATGGAAGACGTGACAGGATATAATATTTACTATAAACTGCTGAGCGCTGAGTCGCTTTCATTACTGGAAAAAATCACAGATGAATATGTGTTTACATACCGCCATAAACCAGGCGATATTGTTGCAGGCTGTTATACTGTTTCGGCTTTCGATGCAAACGGCAATGAAAGTCCGCAATCGGTTATAATTTGTGTCGATTCGTGCAATTTCTACGAAATACCGAATGTATTTACTCCAAATGGAGACGGTTTCAACGACAGGCTTCTGGCCAAAACATCGGGTCTTGTAGAGAAAGTTGATTTCAGACTTTTCAACCGCGACGGCCAGCTTCTTTTCCGGACCGATAACCCACGCCTCGACTGGGACGGAACATATAAAGGAAAAATTGTTTCACCCGGTGTATATTTTTATCAGTGCGATGTGACGGAAAGACGTATCACGGGACTTGAGACTTTTCATCTTTCCGGTTTTATTCATGTAATCACTGAAAAGGGAGCCACAGTTACGCCACAACAAACTAAATAATGTAATGCAAAGAACAGACAGATGAAAAGGATCGTTTTTATATCTGTTTTATTGATTTCAACGGTTGTTTATATTTTCGGCCAGAACTCGGTCGATTATCTGCTCAGGGCAAAAGCTTGCATCGAATCGGGTAAATATGATGAAGCAGTCAAAGTTCTTACTGCCGCCCTTTCAGCAGGTACTGACGGCAGGTATCTGGTTATGAGAGGTGATGCGTTTTACGCCTCGGGAAAGTTTAACGAAGCTGAAAATGACTATCTGGCCGCGAATGCAATAATTAAAGGTTCAGGCGATTATGGGCTTTCGAGAATCTATGCATTAAAAGGCGATGTACAAAATGCGCTGGAGCATCTTAATTCGAATTTGAACTCCGATTTCAGGAAGAAAGAAAAAGAAATCTTTCTCGATACTGCATTTGAAAAGATAGAAAATACACCTGAATGGAGGCAGTTCTGGAAGACCGAAAGATACAGCATTGCCGGGTCGAAACTCCAGGAAGTGGAATACTATTTGTCGGCAGGAAAGAAAAATGATGCTCAGCAGACGGCAGAAGAGCTTCTGAAAGAATACCCGTCGGAAAATGTTGCCATATATGCAGGAGCACTTGTGGATTTCTCTTTTGAGAGATACAAAAATGTTATTTCGGCCATGTCGAAGCTTGTTCTGACAGAGAAGGGAAATCCGGATTACCTTGAACTACTGGCAAAATCGCAGATGGCAGCAGGCAATCCTGCAGGTGCATCCATCACTTACACAAAGATGATTGATTCCGAAATACTTGATGCAAAGCTTTATCTGCGAAGGGCAGAATGTTATTACCGGACAGGAGAATACAATAAATCAATGAAGGATATTGAATATTTCCTTGATATTTATCCTTCGAGCCGCGAAGGCTTGAAGATGGCAGGCCATACTGCCGTTGCAATGGGCGATAATCTGAAAGGGATTTCTTTTTTCTCCCGTAATATCGAGCTCAATCCGAACGATCCGGAATGTTTTACCGACAGGGCAAATTCATTTTTTTCAGCAAAATCGTGGGCGCTTGCAGAGAAGGACTATGGTATGGCTCTTGACTTAAAGCCTGATTTACCCGATGTATGGCTTAATAAAGGTATTGCACTTGTTAACCTTGCCAGAACCGAAGATGCCTGTTTCGATTTCAGGAGAGCATACGAACTTGGAAATAAACAGGCTTCATCCTGGATAGGCCGTTACTGCATCCACTGACCTTTGAAGCTTTCGCCTCTTCGCGCCTTTCAAATCCGTTGCTATTTTATATTTTTTTTGATTTTTTCAAAGAGATCCTGCGGCTTGAAAGGCTTCAATATATAATCGTTTATGTTCAATCCTTCAATCGTTTCGGTGGCTTCAGACATAATTGCGGCAGTGATGGCTATTATTGGAATATTCTTAATCTTAGGATTTTCCGAACTGCGAATTATTTTTGTCGCTTCAATGCCGTCAAGCACAGGCATGTGAAGATCCATCAGAATAAGGTCGAATTCCTCATTCTCGATTTTTTCGATTGCCTGTTTCCCGTTTTCAGCCTGAGCCACAATTACACCCCAGCCTGTTAGAAATTTGCTTAATACAAAGAAGTTGATTTTATTGTCTTCAGCTACAAGTATCTTCTTCCCTTCCAGTCCTTTAAAAGAAAATTCGGATTTTTCTTTTATTTTTATTTTTTGTTCAGAAATACCTAAAGTGAGGGTGAAAATAAATGTCGAACCTTTTTCAGGTTCACTTTCGACATGGATTTTGCCACCCTGTAGTTCAACAAGTTTTTTACATATCGCCAATCCTAATCCTGTTCCTCCAAATCGCCTTGAGATATCCGGGGATGCCTGGGTGAAGCTTTCGAAAAGCAATTGTTGCTTATCAGCCGGAATCCCTATGCCTGTATCACTAACCCTGAATTCGAGAGTACTTTTGTTTTCTGTTCTCGATATCTCATCAACAAATATTTTTATACTTCCCTGGTTCGTAAATTTAAAGGCATTCGACAGAAGGTTCGACAAAATTTGATTAAGCCGTATAGGATCTCCTTTTACCTCCTCAGGTACATCTGGTCCTTTAATAACTGAAAATTCAATATTTTTTTCCTGAGCATTAAATGAATATGACCTTTTTATTTCATCGAGGAAATCATTAAAACTAAAATCTATCTGTTCAAATTCTATTTTGCCCGATTCCATTTTGCTGTAGTCGAGCACATCATTCACCAGTGTAAGCAGGTGATCCGCAGAAAAACGCAGAGTATTAATCAGTTCAAGTTGTTCAGGATTCTGACTGGTTTGCAGAAGCAGATTTGAAATACCAATTACTTCGTTAAGGGGGGTTCTTATTTCATGGCTTAATGTTGTCATAAAATTCTGTTTTGAAACTGCCGCTTCTTCAGCTTTCTGCCTTGCAATGATAAGATTTTCCAGCATAGTTCGCTTCTGAATGGAAACTGCAACCTGATTTGCAATTAACTCGAGCAGTCGGAGATCCTCATAAGAAAATTTTTTTTCGGAATGATAATCCTGAAGACACATGGCTCCAATTATCTCGTTCTCTGCTTTCAGGGGAACT
>CAZIRN010000082.1:0-9506 GCA_964541495.1 uncultured Rikenella sp.
ATATCATCCATTATGCGTTGTGCCAGACCCACATGTTCTTTGAACAGTTCAAAATCGAACTTTGCTTTACCGGTGAAAGGGTCTTTTACATAACTATAGAGATTTATTGCTAGAAGACGGCAGCTATCGTAAGGGCAGAGTGGTATTTCACCGCATGGGTTAGTTGATACCGTTCTGAAACCAAGGTCGGCATAACAATCGGGCACGCTTTCCCGCAAAATGGTATCCCAGAACAAAACTCCAGGTTCTGCAGACTTCCATGCATTATGTATTATTTTATTCCATAACTCCACTGCATCAATATCTTTTACGAATGTTGGGTTGTCTGAATCAACCGGATAATGCTGGCAGAATTTTTTCTTTTGCTCAACTGCCCGCATGAATTCATCGGTAATCTTTACTGACACATTGGCACCTGTTACTTTGCCTGATTCAAGTTTTGCATCAATAAAGCTTGGGGAATCGGGGTGTTTGATCGAAATAGAAAGCATGAGCGCGCCCCGGCGGCCGTCCTGGGCTACTTCCCGTGTGGAATTTGAGTATCTTTCCATGAAAGGCACAACGCCTGTGGAGGTAAGAGCACTATTCAAAACCGGAGTTCCTTTCGGCCTTATATGAGAAAGATCGTGCCCAACACCCCCTCTTCGTTTCATCAGTTGAACTTGCTCCTCGTCAATCTTCATTATTCCTCCATACGAGTCGGAAGGGCCTTCGTTGCCAATCACAAAACAGTTAGAAAGGGAAGCAATCTGAAAATCATTCCCTATACCGGTCATAGAGCCGCCCTGTGGAACAATATATTTGAATTCCTTCAGTAAATCATAAATAAGTTCTTCCGGAAGAGGATTCAGGTATTTCATTTCAATCCTGTGAATTTCCCTTGCCAGCCTCCGGTGCATATCGTCGGGAGTTTTCTCATACAGGTTTCCGAACGAATCTTTCAGGGCATATTTATTTGTCCATACCCTTGCTGCAAGTTCATCACCTTTGAAATAACGACAGCTCTCTTCAAAGGCCTCCTCGTGAGAATAAACTGATCTGCTTTCGCTTTTAACTCCAGACTTTACATTCCCGCTGCCACTATTTTCCTTTCTTGCCATATCTTTTTCCGTTAATATAGCATTTCCCTCTGTAACTTCTTCAGTTTTATTGACAAAAGTAATGCCATGGTTTAAATTTTCAATATCATTTTTTTTATTTTCGGCCTCAATTTCTGCTGTTTTCACAGTATCTTTTTCTTCCGAAACCTTCGGTTCACGAAAAAACAAATCTCCCATAATCTTAGATAAAATTTTTTATATTATTTCCTGAATACTATTAAGTTAAACTGCTGTCCGTTTAACAAATCAGATAAATGCTAATTTATGCAAGAAAGAACCTACAAACAAGACTGAAAAAAAGTGATTATAAACATTTTATCAACCGGTCTGCATGGCTGGATTATTGGGGCATTCCGATAATTACTTCAATATTTCGCTCATTTAAGACAGAAATTATCAATACTGTAACCTTTCATGCATATCATTAACGACACTAACATTGTGCAGAAAATATTTTTTAGAAGTTGCAGTCCACTTTAACTGATTAATCTTAAACGATTTATGAAAAAAATAAATCAGGCAAAAATCACTTTATGGTATCATTTCCAATGATACTTCTGAAAATTTTTTCAGTTGCACCGGTATTATTCATAACATAATTTCTTGCAGTAAGCGATGCTTTGCTGTGAAAGTCGGAATCGGATAAAAGTTTATCAAGAATACTGTTTAGTTCATGATAGTTTCTGAAGCAGAAGGCTCCACCAGCTTTGAGGAGCTCAATTGCTTCACGAAATTTTTTGTGATTTGGCCCGAAAATTGTCGGAACACCCCAGCAAGCAGCCTCGAGAATATTATGTATGCCTTTCCCGAAACCTCCTCCTATTCCAGCGATATAAGCATATTTGTATGCCGAGGAAAGCATGCCGATATTATCAATTATCAGCACACGTGATTCTGCTTTTTCTGAAGAAAATTCAGAAAATCGCACGCTGCTGGTCTTTAAAGAACCCTCAAGTCTGGCAATATTTGTTTCGTTTATCTCATGAGGGGCAAAAATCCACTTCATACGACCAGGTGAAGCATTAATGTATTTTGCAATTATTTCTTCATCTTTTCTCCAGCTACTTCCTGCAATCAAAACTTTTTCATTTCCTGCAAATTCCTCTATGACAGGTATGTTTCGAGCTGAACCTGCAATCTTCATTACCCTGTCGAACCTCGTATCACCTGCAACAGTCACATTGTTGATTCCTGCTTCATTCAGAATTTTTGCCGAACTAATATCCTGAACGAAAATATGAGTGAATTTTTTAAGCATCCTTAGAAAAAATCCTCCGTACCATTTGAAGAAATGCTGATTTTCTCTGAAAATGCCGGAAATAAGGTATAGCGGTATGTTTCTGATACTTACTTCAGTGATGTAATTATTCCAGAATTCATATTTTATAAAAATTGCCTTTTCAGGTTTTACTGTTTCAACGAACAGTCTTGCATTTTGTCGAGTGTCGGCAGGCAAATAACATATATAATCGGCTCCTGGCCATGATTTCCTTAGTTCATACCCCGATGGAGAGAAAAAAGTAAGCAAAATATTGCATCCCGGGATTTTTTCTTTGATCATCTCCATGAGTGGGCGCCCCTGCTCGAATTCTCCCAGGGAGGCACAGTGAACCCATATTGTATGTTCAAATCCTTCTGTTCCTGCTTTTAGCTTCTCATGCCAGCCTTTCCTGCCTTTTATCCATTTACGGGCTTTGTAATCGAATAAAGAGGCTAAATGAACGGCAAACACATATATCTTAATAGAAAGAGAATATAATACTGACATGAAAACATTCTTATGTAACCGGCAAATGTAATAAAAGAAAATATACTAATCAGTTACAAAAGCATTTTACTTGAATTAAAGTTCATGCCAGAAACTGCAAGGACAACAAATAACTGTTACTTTTGTATTGTATTATTTATATATCTTAATATGGTAAGGCTTATAGCCCTGATTATCTCAATTGTACTGCAGTTACTTGCTGCAATAATAGCCCTGCGGTTTGTTAAGCTGACAAAATACAGGCTTTCATGGATACTTCTTTCTCTTTCTTTCGTCTTTATGGGAGTTAGAAAGTTAATTCAGTTATATGAGTTTTTACTTGGCACTCCGTCATACTCATGGGAAATGATTGACATGTGGATGGATGTATTAATTTCTTTTATGATTATTGTGGGGGTGATTTTGATAAGAGAAATTTTCTACTCGCTTAAAAAAGCAGATCTCGACAGACTCAAAACCGAAAGAAGGGTTCTCAACGCAGTTATAAATACTGAGGAAAACGAAAGAAAAAGATTTGCAAATGAGCTTCACGACGGGCTTGGCCCTTTGCTTTCAACCGTAAAGATGTCGCTCTCTGCACTTGGTAACAGCATAAAAGACCCTTCCGCCAATGAAATCCTTCAGAATACAAACCATATTGTAAATGAAGCAATAAGCACTATAAAAGAGATTTCAAACAATCTCAGCCCACATATACTTTCCAATTTTGGACTGTCGAGTGCGATAGAGGCTTTTGTTAGCAAAGTAAACCAGTCAAAAGCTCTTGAAATAGATTATCATACAAACATGGAAGGCCTCAGAATTGAAAACGATAAAGAAGTGGTAATTTATCGTGCTGCATGTGAGCTTATAAACAATTCCATCATCCATTCGGGTGCTTCAAAGGCAGACCTGGAACTGTCCAAACACGATAAATTCGTAACTTTACAATACTCCGATAACGGGAGGGGATTCGATACCTCTATTCTGGGAACAGAAGAGTGCAAGGGTATGGGGCTATCAAACATCGAAACTCGTGTAAAGACGATTGACGGCATCTTCATTATCGAAAGTAGCAAAGGGAAAGGCACAAGTGCGCTTATTAGAGTAATGACCTGATTTACTTCACATTATGAACAGGGTAAAAATAATTATTGTTGACGACCATCAGCTTTTCCGGAACGGACTAAAGCTTCTTCTTGAGACAATCCCTGAATTCGAAATTACAGGTGAAGCATCAAACGGACGGGAATTTCTCGATATAATTTCAAAAACCGATCCGGATATAGTTCTGATGGATATCAACATGCCTGAGCTCGACGGTATAGAGGCAACAAAACAAGCCTTAAAAATAAAACCCGACCTGAAGATTGTTGCCCTTTCGATGTACGGAGAAGAAGAATATTATTACAAGATGACTGATGCCGGCGCACATGGATTTCTGCTTAAAAACTCCGATATATCTGAAGTCCATGAAGCAATAAATATTGTTCACAGAGGGGGCAGCTATTTCTCACAGGAACTGCTTCATAATGTCATTCAGAAAATCAAACACCGTGAAACAGAAACAAAAGCTGCCAGACTTTCGAGGAGAGAAAAGGAAATACTTCTGAAAATCTGCGAGGGGCTTTCAAATCAGGAGATTGCAGATGCACTTTTCATCAGCAAACGAACCGTTGATAAACACCGCGCAAACCTGCTTGCAAAAACGAATTCAAAAAATACTGCAAGTCTTATACTTTATGCCATCAAAAACAAAATAATTGAAATTTGAACTACTATGTCCGATATTAATCACATTGGCCCTGCCGGAGAAGCAATTGCTGAAAAACATCTTATTGAGAAAGGTTATAAAATTCTCAACCGCAACTGGAAATGCGGCCAAAAAGAAATAGACATTATTGCTGAAAATGACAATTATATCGTTTTTGTCGAAGTGAAAACAAGAAAAGACGATTATTATCTTCATCCCCGCGATGCTGTGACAACCCAAAAACAAAAAATGATTATCTATGCAGCCGAAAGCTATCTTAAAATTTACAACATTGACAAGGAGTGTCGCTTCGATATCATAAGCGTGATTTCCGAAGGCAATTCATTCACTGTCGAACATATTGAAGATGCATTTTATCCGACTCTCAGGTAATCAGGGAAACAAAAATATGCTATTAAAACTATTTAATTACCTTTAATACTTTATTAAAATTAAAATTATTTACCAATGAAAACAAGACTTATTGTTTCATTAACATTATTTTCGGGAATAATCTCAGCCGTTGCACAACCTGTTAGGACAACGTCAATAGAGAAATCTCAGCAGACTAACGACGGATACAATTTTACAACTCTTGTTGACTTAAAGGCCACGCCAGTTAAAAACCAGGCAAATACCGGAACATGCTGGTGCTTTGCCACAACATCCTTTGTAGAATCGGAACTTATACGTATGGGCAAAGGTGAGTACGATCTTTCCGAAATGTTTATTGTAAGATACAACTATAATGACAGGCTAAGGGATAACTATCTAAGGCAGGGTAAGGGAAACCTTGGAGAAGGAAGCCTTGCCCACGATTTTATGATTGTCTTTGGCCGTGAAGGTATCGTCCCCGATGAAATTTATCCAGGCCTTAATTATGGCTCTCCAACTCACAACCATAGCGAGCTCAACGAGTTCATCAATGCTGTCGCAGAAGTTCCGGTTCATAGAAAGAGCGAAAGTCCTCAATACTTCGAAATCGTGAGTTCCATACTCGATACTTACCTGGGAAAATTACCCCAAACATTTACATATAAAAGTGCAAATTATACTCCTAAGTCGTTCGCTAAAAGTCTTGGAATTAATCCGACCGACTATGTTGAAATAACATCTTTTACACATTTTCCTTTCTATACGAGGGGAATTATTGAAGTTCCCGACAACTGGCGTATGGCACAGTTCTATAATGTTCCGCTGGATGAACTTATTCAGATAATGGATTTCTCACTTAGCAACGGATATACAGTTGCATGGGATGGTGACGTCAGTGAAGCCGGATTTTCCCATTCGAGGGGGATTGCCATTATGCCTGTGGCTTTAGAAGCCGAAAATATTTCAAATTCCGGCAGGTCGGAGTTAGAAAGAATAGTTCTGCGTAGCCGTCAGGGCGACCCTGCCATTTTCTCTGCTCCTGTCCCTGAAATAAAAATAACTCAGGAATTAAGACAGAAAGGGTATGAGAACTTCACTACAACTGACGATCACATGATGCATATAACAGGGCTGGTAAAGGATCAGAACGGCACAAAATACTATAAAACGAAAAACTCATGGGGCACCGAAAGAAACAGCTTTGGCGGATACCTTAATATGTCAGAAAGCTATGTAAGAGCTAAAACCATATTTATAATGGTTAATAAAAATTCTATTCCGCAGTCTATAAAAACAAAACTGGGAATAATATAACCTGATATTTATTTAATTAAATTAAGACATTAAGCATAATAGCTATTTATTACTTTTCTTATAGCTTATTGAAACGCCTCCGCCCTGGTTGTTCACTGTAGTTTCATAATTCGGCAGGCTTTTTACATATTCCAGAAATTCCTGCTGCCCGCTTCTATAACCGCCTCTAAAGCCCCTTCCTGAACCATAATCATAAACATTATGAGCAGTGAAGCAACCTCCCACTTTAAGTTTTGGATCAATATCAGAAAAATAATTTTTATACCACTCTTTATCGGCATCGCTGAAAACAAAATCGAACGGTCCTTTCAGCTCTTTAACAAGCTGATGGGCATCGGCAAGCCTTGCATCTATGTAGTCGGAAAGACCTGCTTGCCTGAAATTTTCCACAGCCTCACGATGACGTTCTTCGTCTATTTCAATTGTAATAAGTTTCCCTCCGGTTTTACTTAAAGCCCAGGCAATCCAGATACCTGAATTTCCGGTGGAAGTGCCTATTTCCAGAGCGCTTTTGTAATTGTTTTTTACAATAATATCGTATAAAAGCTGTCCGTCAACATCAGGAATATTCATATCCCTCCATTTGTACTTGTTCTCACTTAGAAATTTCTTAACTCTTTCATCAAGTGAAGAATTATCGTTAATGCGCTGACCATGGACCGTATAAATCATAGCTAACATCAGCGTAAATAATGAAAATACTCTGAACATAATTGCATTATTATTAATTTTCTGTAATAACAGACATTTCAACATTCGTTTTTATTCCCTACGTAATCGAATCTCCACTTATTATTAACAAAAATTCATTTTTTAAAAATTCTATCATATAATCAATTACTTTGCCGGTCATCCTACTTCTTCTTTCAAAGATTTTGTATTTTTATTCTTTTTTTAAAGTTTTGATTTAGAAATAATATTCTGCATGGAAGAAAAAGTCCTATACAAAATAGAAGTTCGCGGCAGAGTGCAGGGCGTCGGATTCAGGTATTTTACCGTAAAAGAAGCCAGGTCTCTTGGAATTACTGGCTTTGTAAAAAATATGCCCGATGGAAGTGTTTATATTGAAGCTGAAGGTGCTAAAGATAAACTCGACAAATTTGTTCAGTGGTGTAATAATGGACCGGGTATTGTCAGGTCGGTTCAGGTGAGCATTTATCCTGCAGTCGGATATAATGACTTCCATATAGAATACTGATTAATTCTTCCTGTTGGAATTCGTAACAGGTAATAAGACAAATGGATAGTTTATTAATTATGAAATATTAGGACTATTTTGTTTTAGAATGTAATTGATCAGGGTAAAACCAATCATGTTTGAATAATAATTACTACTAAGTTATTCACTTTTAGATTATTGAGATTGACGAGCTAACTAAAATGTAAAACAGTCATTGCCAATCCAAGTATCAAAAATATTATTCCTACAGCTTTCCCAAGAATCCGTTCGTTGACTTTATTGGCAAATACAGCACTACCCATACCGCTAGCCGCTGAAGTAATCCCCATGATTAGTCCGGGGACCAGTTGTATATTACCGCGTAAAGCATAAGCAACAGTGCCTGAACATGATGTAATCACCATTAAAAGAGCCGATGTTCCGATTGCTAAATGAATAGGAAAATTGAGGACAAAAATCAGAATCAACAGTATCATACCTCCCCCGCCTGCACCAAAAATTCCTGTCATAATGCCAACCAGAAAACCAAGAATAAGAGAAGTAACTATTATTTGAGTCCTGGTTTCAAATTTCACCAATTTCTTTGATATCTTTGCTATAGACTCATGATTTATTCCTTTGCTCCAGATAAATATGCCCATAATCACCATAAAAATTCCAAATCCGCCTCCAAGGCCTATTTCCGGAATACCGGAGGCGAACATTGTTCCGACCTGAGCTCCGATAATCGATCCTATTGCTATCCATATTCCTGATTTCAAATCTATATTTCCATGCTTGTAATAAACATAAGATATTGCTAAAGGAGAAATAATATTTACCAGTAAACTCGTTCCAATAGCTTCATAAATTGAATAATTCAATAAGATATTAAGAAAAGGTACGACTACCATTACACCCGATGCACCAGTAAGTCCGGTTACTATACCGGTAAATATGCCAATCAAAATTAATATGATTATTAAATTAATGTCCATTCCTTAACTCCTTAATATTCAAATAAAATTCGTTCTGAACTCATTGCTTATTTACAAAATGAAAGTAATTACAAATAATAAAATTTGCCCCTAAGATAAAAAAGTCCGACTTTATCTTTCCAAAATTTATCAATTTTTTGTCTTCTTCCGATTTCGTCGGATGAACTCACTTGTGGTAAGCTAAAGAGAGAATAGAATCAGGTCCATCATAATAAACGACCAGGTTAAATTTTTTACTCCTAAATTCCGGATAATGTTGTGATAATGTATTATTTGAATTATACATAGATCTACAAAATTTGAGAAATTGTCAAAAACATTTTTACTATTATGGATTAAACAAATTATATTTGATAGATTAAACTACAGGATTTTATACAAAAGTGAGTAAAAAGATTATTGCGGTTCTTTTATTCCTTGTTGCAGGAATATTTGTCCTGCTTATACATATTCAACAGAGCAGACTCAATATTCTGACAGACCCTTACAAGGTTATCCCTGAAGATGCACCTTTTTTTATTGAAACAGAAAGCCTTCCTGTACTATTGAATTCTGTCACCGAAAATAACGGATTGTTCAAAGAGGTGATTAGCATAAAGGAGCTTGAAAATTTTGCCGGGAAATTCAATTCACTTCAGGCTTTTATGAACAAAAACGAAGTGACTGAAACTTTCGAAGGCCGTAAGGCAATTATTTCTTTTCATTATACCGGAAAAGATAAATTCTCTTCTCTCCTTTCTATAACTGTTCCTGAAAAATTCCGTTCACGCGACATTGAATCGCTATTAAAAACCCTGCCTGATGTAAGCATCTCGAAAACAAAGGAAAAGATAGAAATTCTTAAAGTTTATCCGGTTGGGAAAAGTGTAAATGATACACTTTATTTAAGTTATGTTCCCGGTTTGGTTCTGTCAGGCTTTTCCAGAGAGCTTATTGAAAGGGCAATAGAGCAAAAAAATCTGGATACGGATATAAGAATGGCGCCCGGCCTTTCGAAAATAATTTCAGCCTCAGGGAAAAAAGAGCACAAATTTTTCATAATTTTCAGGAACACAGAAAG
>CAZIRN010000083.1:0-9348 GCA_964541495.1 uncultured Rikenella sp.
TGTCTCTTTCCTGAAACCTCCCACTTCTGTCAGTCTGGGATACTTCTTTATCTCTATTCTCCAGCCCTGATCGTCAGTGAGATGCCAATGGAAATAATTCATTTTATGGAGAGCCAGCAAGTCAATATACTTTTTGATAGTCTCTACAGGAAACATGTGACGTGCAACATCGAGGTGCATGCCTCTATAAGAAAATCTCGGCTCGTCCTTTATCTCGCAGCATGGAACAGTAAGACTGACTGCCGTTCCACTGAAAGATTTTTCCACTTCCGGAGGCATCAACTGCCTTATAGTCTGCACAGCAAAGAAAAGTCCTGCCGGACTGCCAGCCTTTACAATAATCTTATTCTTTCCAACAGCGAGTGTATAACCCTCGACATTTTTTACAGCAGTATCAACAGCCATAAAAACGGAACCCTTCGCAGCCTTTACCCCTTCCTTTATTTCCGGAGCAAAGCCCGTTGCATTTTTCACCAATGACACAAGAAAGTCTGCCGATAGCTTTGTTTCCTGATTTAGTGGCAAAACAATTATTTGAGTTTTCTGCCCGAAAGCAAACTTTCCGGAAAGTTCCTGAACTGAAATAGGGGCAGGAATAACGGCATAAACATTTGGCTCATTACTCCCTGAACCGCCTTTATTGCATCCACACAGGACTAATAAAAAAGAAAATAATAGAAAATAGACATTTTTCATTGACCGACATTTTTTAAGTTTATAAAAATATTTAATTTTATTTCAAAAATAAAATTAATTGTTATAGGAATTTATGTAGTTTTAACAGAATAAAAACATCATAAAAATTCACCACTGGTCACACGGATTAATGCGGGAATTATCCGTGAAAACCCGTGCAATCCGTGGTGAAAAATATAATGAATTAAAATAATTTGAAATAAAATGTTAAAACACAATCTGATAATTTTAATTTCTTTAATGTATATTCCTTTAATACTCATGTCTGGATGTATAGATGGCAGAAAATCAAATCAAAATAGCAATATGAAAACTATTGACAGTACAAATCTTTATTCATGGAACAAGAAGTTTCTTCAAAAATATACCGGAATTATTGAACTTTCTTCGGGCAAATCTGCCATACTTCTTGCTCCATCATGGCAGGGAAGAGTAATGACAAGCACTTCGGAAGGAGAAAACGGTTTTAGTTTCGGATGGATAAATCATAATCTTATTTCTTCAGGCAAGCTTCTACCTCATATAAATGCTTTCGGTGGAGAGGAACGTCTATGGCTTGGACCTGAAGGCGGACAATTTTCCATTTTTTTTCAGGGCGGTAAAGAATTTACTTACGAAAACTGGCAGACACCTCCATTGATAGATACCTGGCCATTTGAAATAACCGAAAGAACAAAGGAGTCGGTTTTATTCGGTAAATCCGCTTCCCTGACGAATTATTCCGGGTATACATTTGAAATCAAAATTGACAGAAGAGTCACTCTTATCCCTGCCAGAGAGATTGATGAACTTTCAGGTGCAGATTTTAAAGGGCTAAACATTGTGGCTTACAAATCAGAAAACACTCTAACCAATACAGGCAAGGAAGAGTGGAAAAAAGAGACTGGCCTTCTTTCGATATGGATGCTGGGTATGCTGAATCCCTCTCCTGCCGTCGTTATTGTGATTCCTGTAAAAGAAGGCAGTGACAATGAACTGGGGCCAAAAGTGAATGACAATTATTTCGGAAGCATACCGGCCGATAGATTAAAATTGATTGATAATCATATATTTTTCAAGGCGGATGGAAAAAGCAGGGGAAAAATAGGCATTCCGCCGCTGCGGGTTACAGGCGTGATGGGTAGTTTCGATTCCGAAAATAACATCCTCACACTTCTTTTCTGCACTCTCCCTGAAGGTGTTACCGATTATGTTAATTCTGCATGGGAGCTTCAGGAAAAACCTTACTCAGGCGACGCTTTCAATGCATATAATGATGGTCCTCTGGCCGATGGTTCGCAAATGGGCCCTTTCTATGAGCTCGAAACTTCTTCGCCTGCTGCAATGCTGAAACCTGGACAAAGCCTTACACATACACAGATAACTGTTCATATTACAGGGAACAGAGATAAAATGGATAGAATAGCCGTTAAAACTCTCGGAGTTCCACTTGAGACTATAGAAAAAATATTTGAGTAATACCGGATTGCCAGTTGAACTATCCTGTTTTTATTCTTTTATATCAAACCTTTGTTTTTAAGCAACGGCTCGATAGATGGTTCACGTCCACGGAAATTAATATACATCTGCATCGGATCCATAGTGCCATCTTTTTCGAGTACGCTTTTCCGGAATAATTCTGCCGTGGCACTGTCAAAAATTCCTTTCTCCCTGAATTTCTCATAAGCATCATTATCGAGTACTGCAGCCCATGTATATCCATAGTAACCCGAATCATAGCCATCCACTATATGAAGGAAATAAGTGCTTCTGTATCTTGAAACTATTTCAGGTATCAATCCGATTTTCCTGAAATACTCTTTTTCAAATTCCTGTATATTAATATCCACTGGTGCGACAAGAGTATGATAGGCCATATCAAGATATGAGGCGGCGAGCAGTTCAGTTGTCTCGAATCCCTGGTTGAAATATTTACTGTTTTTAATTTTTTCTATAATAGAATCAGGCATTATTTCCCCGGTTTTAAAGTGTCTTGCATACACTTTTAAAACTTCAGGTTCAGTTGCCCAGTGTTCCATAATCTGGGAAGGAAGCTCGACAAAGTCCTGAGCCACAAAAGTTGTGTTATAGGTTGCTTTGTTAAATAGAAATTCAAGTGCATGGCCGAATTCGTGAAACAAGGTTGTTACTTCATCGAGGTTGAGAAGTGCAGGCATATCGTTTGACGGAGCGGTGAAATTGAATACAGTGGTTACCACCGGCTTTATTTCTTTCCCTTTTTCAATATAGTGGCTACGGTAAGTCCCGCACCATCCGCCTTGTTGTTTGCTTTCGCGCGGATAGAAATCAAAATACAACACTCCGATATGGCTCCCGTCGCGTTCCTTCACTTCGTAAGCCAGAGCATCGGGGTGAGGCAACGGCACATTCTCGAGCCGGGTGAATGTTATACCATAAAGTCTGTTTGCCACTTCCAAAGCTCCGTTCAGAACATTCTCAAGACTGAAATATGTTCTCAGTTCACTTTCGTCGAGGTCATATTTTGCTTTTCGCACTTTTTCGGCATAGTACCACCAGTCACATGGTTCAATTTTGATTTTACTTCCTTCAGCATCGGCAATCCTCTGCAACTCGTCGCGCTCACGTATTGCAACTTTTATTGACTTTCCCCACAGATTGTCAAGCAGATTGAACACATTTTCAGGAGTTTTGGCCATTGCTTTTTCAAGGACAAATGAGGAATGGTTTTTATACCCGAGAAGTTTTGCGCGTTCTGCTCTCAGTTTTACGATTTCAGAAAGAATCTCGTTGTTGTCAAATTCGTTTCCGTTGTTTCCACGCATGGTGTAAGCCGTAAATAATTCCTTTCTTCTTCCCCTGTTTTCGGAATATGTAAGGAACGGAAATATGCTTGGCTTCTTTGTAGTAAACACCCATTTACCTTCCAGACCCTGGTTCTTTGCCTCAAGGGCTGCAGCCGAGACGAGAGCTTCAGGCAGACCTGCAAGCTCTTCCGGGCTTGTAATTACCATCTTATAGTTATTCGTTTCGGAAAGAATATTCTGGCTGAATTTTACTGTAAGAACCGACAGTTTCTGGTTCAGCACTTTCAGGGAATCCTGGTCCCGTTTGCTGAGACTGGCTCCATTTCTTACAAAATTCTTATAAAGATTTTCAAGAAGAAATTTTTGTTCCTCGTTCAGATTCAATTTTTCGCGGTTATCGTAAACCGATTTAATTCTGCCAAACAAAACCGGATTAAGTCTGATCTCATCCTGGAAGGCAGACAAAAGTGGTGAAATCTCCACTTCGATCTTTTGTATCGAGTCATTCGTATTTGCCGATGCCTGAGCAAAGAAAACATAACTTACCTTTTGAAGCAGTTTCCCCATTTTGTCGAGAGTTTCCACAGTATTTCCGAATGTAGGGCTCTCTTTATCCGTTACAATTGCTTCGAGGTCTTTTCTGGCTTCTTCCAAACCTTTTTGAAATGCCGGCATATAATGCCCTGCCTGAATCTTTTCAAAAGGAGGAAGATCGAACGGCGTCCGGTACTCACTGAAAAACGGATTTGTCATCTCTTCTTGTTTTTCGACATTTTTACATGAAACTGCTACAGTTGCCATTATTACTGGCAAGAGCAGATAACGCATTTTTCTATTCACAATTTTGGTTTTATATAATTCAATAAAAGTGAGCGAAGATAAAAATTTTGAATGACCTTTCAAACAAAGGTAAAAACAATAAAGAAGGCAGATTTAAAACTGCATTTTAACTATATTTGTGCCGTTGCATATAACATTTGATACCTATTAATCAGTGGGGCAGCATTTTTAAAAACCGTCATTTCCGTCGCCAACCGGTGGATACGGCGGTCAAAGGAGAGATGCCAGAGTGGTTGAATGGGACGGTCTCGAAAACCGTTTTCCGCCTGCCGGCGGAACGGGGGTTCGAATCCCCCTCTCTCCGCCTTCGTCCCGAGAACTCGGGACTACGGCGGACAAGTCCGCTTTTCTAATTTTTAAGGTTTTTATTTTCCCATACGACGAGTCAGACTCTGCCTGAACGAGGAGTAAGGAAAAACTGAAATAGAAGGCACGCAAAGCGTGACTGAGTAATTTGACGGTGCAAGGAACTCCCCCGAAGGGATCATGAGCGAAGAAGAATAATCAGGAATAAATTGTCAAAACCATTGCAAAATTCTTCACTGCTATTTTAATGAGTGATTTATATAACGTCCTCTGGACAACATAAATTTAAGTCTGGCTTCTTTTTAAGATGAAATGCCACCTCCTCCACCTTCATTAGTCTTCCCGCTCTTCCATCCCGTTCTCCCTTCGATTGAAATACTATTAGGGGCGTTTAAAATTTTCCTGTTCGGTCGGCAAATATCTCTAAAAATACAATATCCATCGGTTCCAAAAATCATCTTGTCCTGTGGAAACAAGCTTTCCAATTTTTTCCCATTAATATTTTTTTCAGGTGGGCAAAAACGTTTATTAGGACGACATGCTATCTTGCCAAGCCTAAAAATAAAATAATCTATCGATGCAGGTGTTGGAGGTCTATGATTATTAGCAATATTGTACCATTCTTCCCACACCTTTCTCCAAGCTTCACGGTTTAATCTGTCTACTAATGAGTATTGATAACAAAATACATCCAGAAAACTTGCAAGTAAAGGAATTCGAAATTGAAGGATTCCTGTTCTCAAAGCCACTCTCATAGTATTTTTGTCACTCATTACATCCAGCTTTTCGATATTCTTTTTGTATTCCCATACGCCTAAATCAGCCATATCTCTCAGGAACATATGCGCCTTCTTTGTAGAAAAACCATACCGTTCTTCAGTAGTTAATGCCTTTACAATTTCAATCACATCTCCATTGTGGATCTCATTAATTCTATATGCAGATGAATTATATTTTTCCACAAGTAATTTTGCAGAGTTTTGCATCCATGGTTTTCTTTTATCTCTCTGTGATGACGCCCCAAGAAAATTAAGTAGTTCATCTATTAACAAATCATTGTTCTTAATTTTTTCAGGATTATAACAATCCGGGTGCCTTTTGTAAAACTCGAACGGATTACTTCTCGCATGAACATCAATATTGAAATCTTGGATTGCAGTAAAAAATCTTACATTGGCAATTTCTTCTTTGGTCAAATCAAGAGTGCCTAATTGAACTTTAATAATGTTGCTATTATAAATATTTTCTAATACTTTGGCTACTTCCAAGCACTCTCCTTTTGGATTGACTTTTGGAGACAATATCTTTTCATGGCTCTCTTCCCAGTATTTATGAAATTCAGAGATATATTCAGAGGACAAAGTCGCCTTTTTCTGATAGAAAAATTTATTGATTCCATCCAATATAATTGCAGCTAATTCATATTCATCTTTACATTTGAATTTCTCAATATCAAAACTTACACCGCAATGCTTGGCAAGTTTCTCAAGAAAATTGATAAAATCAGACATGCTTTGCCATCTTATTAAATTTCTTCCAACTCCTCATTCTTATTATATAAGAAGTCATATCACTTACATTATTGTCCGAAAGTAATCTTTCTGACATGAAAATGTATTTAATTTTTTTGACTTTTAATACTTTAACAATATCATTAAATGCAAATTCCATGAAATGTCTACTTGTTATAAGGAGAACTTCATTTATATCTGCTAAATCAAATTTTATTTCTTTAGGTAAAATCCATTCGTTTTCAAAAAGAGGTTTCTCTTCATATTTACTAATATCTCGTGAGTTCCCATAATTTTTAGGTACAATTAACTTGTTTTTCACATAAATTGATATTGCGTCAAACTCAAAAACCACATTTCCACAAAATTCAATAATCCCTTTTGTGATTCTATCAGATAATGACACCAGACCATTTTTTTCTCTACATATAGATTTGCCTTTATTTGCTATAATTTTCTGATCTTCCAAGATTAAGGAAACGTTCTCTTTGAAAGTTGTATGATAAAATATAGCTGGCAAATTTGATTTTTCCCAGCTTTCATTAAGTATAGATAAATCATTCATTTCAAAATCCCTTTCAATTTTTCTCTAAGTTCTCTAATACCTTTCATTGACATCTCACGACCCTCTCCTTCTGGATAGTTACAATCTTCCTGCCCCCATATCCACTTGTATGCTTTAAGTAAAACCTCAGGAGGTTCGCCTATTATTCGATTAAGTTCTGTTTCCTGTAATACATTATCGGGTTCTTCACCGTTAAAAACTTTTTCAAGAGCATTTATTATTTTGACAGTTTCTTTTGGATTAATTTCCCCTTTTTCTTCAAGGTCATTATATATGTCTTTATGAGATATTAGCCAAAGAGATGAGTCATCTGGATTATAAACAAAAACCATAAAATCCTCACGTTTAACCTTGCCAAAGACAAATTTGCCACCTGGTTTTGTAATAACAATTTTCCTACCATCTGCCAATTGCTCTACTTCGTAACCTCTATATTTTACATTTTCCAATAGTCTCCTAAATTCTTCACGAGGTCTATTTTTAATTTGCAAATTGGTCAGTTCTATTTCGTGTTTATATATGTTCTTCTTCATTATTTTACTTCGTAAATAAGTAGATATTTATGAATAATTTCCAAATAATTTCCAGTACTCCGATTTTTATGACTATCTCCATTCTGAGTTACAATTATTATTTCCTTGAGCCATAAATTGTCAAAAGTCAAGTAATCTATAATTCTTTTTGCAACAGGTTCTATATATCCATTTATCCTTATGTCTCGAACTTGAATTGCTATAAAGCCACCTTTATTTATAAACGCAAATTCACGTTTCACAATCTCCTTTATTTCCTTTTGATAATACTCAATTTGTAAGAGTGAAGGATTATCATTTAAAAATGGAGATTTAATAAAGAGTAGTTCAGTGGCTTTTTGCATACTTTCATTAAATTTCACTTCATCCCTGGAGTGAGAAATAAAAGTTATAGTAGAATAGCTCTTCCCGTTTGAATATCTGTCTATTACATTTTTATTTAAGCGTTCCTCAAAATCTTTTTCTGGAAAAATCCATACTGAAGTAGTTTCAAGTTCTTCTAATTTTCTTTTGAGTGCTGGTATTTCAAAAGCAGGAATAACCAAACCATAATCTATTCCCTTCTCTTCTACTCCTAAATCAATGTGCGTTTTGGGTTTTTCAAAAATTGGCAGATACTCATGAGCTAAAAGAAGAAAATTATATTTTATGCTATTAGCATACCAAAAACCTGTGGTCTTGCAATTGTGTTGTCGCTTAATTACAAGTTCTCTCAGTTTAAAGCCTTCTTCTAAGAAAACATTTATCAGTTTAAATCCCAAAGGGATCACGTGCTTATTCCTGCGAGTATCACCTATCAATATTGCACATTGCCTGCCTGGTTTTAGCACTCTGAAACTTTCTCTTGCAACCTTTGTAATTTCTTTTAAAAAATCATCTACATCGCAAAAAGATAAATCATTCTCCTTATAATCAGTATAATGAATTATATTCGCATAAGGCGGGTGAGAGCAAATTAAATCTATTGAATTATCCTGCAGCAAAGATAAATCCCTAGCATCATTGACTAAAACTTGCGGTTCAAAAAATTGAGGATTAGCCTCTTGGTCGGTAAATGTTAATTGTTGTGCATCTATTGTAAAATTTAAATTTTTCTTTGCCAGTTCAATTGCTTTATCATTTATATCTAAGGCTATGCACTTTCTTCCAAGAAGCTTACATTCTACCGCAGTTGTTCCTGCACCACAGAAATAGTCCAGAACCAACTCACCAGGTTTTGAGTACTTTAGAACCACATTCCTTGGAATATAAGGAGACCAGTTACCTCTATATTCACCACTATGAGTTGCCCAATTTCCCCTTTGTTTGAAACTCCAGACTGTTGTTTGTTCTTCTTTAAAATCTTTCGGATAAAGATGACTTATTCTTTTAGAAACGTTTAAGGAACTTATATTAAGTCCTTGAGACCGAGTGATAAGTTGCTCAATGTATCTGAAAGTAACTCCATACTTTTGCCCTATTTCTAAATCAGGTGTTCCTCTTGCTTTTTCTTGCAAAATTGCTTCCTCTAATTCTTTTTCAGTTTTAAAATTTACCTTTTGATTAACCATTATTGCATCTTTAATTAATAATCCCTCCGGACCGTCTTACTCTTTTATAACCTCTCCAAGGTTACATCTATATCTCCATTATCGTATAACAGTACATTTAGTTTTTATTTATTACTTAACAAAAATAAAAAATTTCTGATTTTAAGACCAGTGCAGCTCTATTATCTTAAATCTTATTTAATTTCAAGCGATTTCGAAATTTGAGTTGCTTCCGAAAGTTACTCAGTCAATAATCCGGGTTTCCATACTTCACCTTGCAGGCGTTTTTCTTTCGGCCTCTTTCCTGTGCACCTGCAAATAAATAAATGCAAAACATGCGCGCAAGCTTAAACAGCTATAGCAGTAAACAAGTATTGTTATATATTATTGACAGACAGGAAATAAATTTAGTGTTCGTCTTTGACCTGTGGTAATTTTTCATAGAAAGAATTATTCATCTTTAAAACTGTTTTTTCTCAACGTGGATTCTCTGATAATGAGCTTATGGTCAAGAATTACAATTAAAGGATTGGCATATTTTTCCGAGTTTAGTTTTTTGATAAGAGTTTCTGTTGCCAGCTCACCAATTTCGTATGAAGGATA
>CAZIRN010000084.1:0-9262 GCA_964541495.1 uncultured Rikenella sp.
GAATTGTATTCATAGTTATACTGTGAATAGGAGAATTTATTATAGCCAGCGTCGAGAGCATAAGATATGGTTGAATTCCTGTCGGCCGAAAGAAAACCTTCAACTGCAAAAGTGTTTTTATCGGCGAGATAATAGCCTGGGCCAAAAACATCTGCACCAATTCTTATTTTCAGAGGAAATAATATTGTATCTTTTTCCTGGGCAACGGCTGCCATACAGAGAAACAGCAGGCTAAAAAAATATACGGATGTTTTCTTCATTCTTGTTGGTGACTACGGGATTTCTGATTATGATTGTGTCGAGTATATTTTTTGTAAATCTGCATTCGTAAAGATAATGGAAGAACGCATATCCGCATTCTTTAGAAATGAGATGGGGATATGTTGAATAAATAAACGTCAGGGTATCGGATTCTTTATTGATTGTGAGAGCAAATCTGCATGTATCTTTATTCATATCGAGAGGAATGTAAATCACGGAAATTTTTAATGCCTTATTATATAACAAGGAATCTTCATTTC
This sequence comes from uncultured Rikenella sp., assembly GCA_964541495.1. GTDB lineage: Bacteria > Bacteroidota > Bacteroidia > Bacteroidales > VadinHA17 > LD21. Next base: position 522 of record CAZIRN010000084.1, read on the forward strand.
CTATTCCAAGAAACGTCAATGTATCGGGTGCCGAAATCTTACCTGTGCCGGTTTTATAAAAAGTTGCACCGGCCAGTATTTCCGTTTCCTCCCGACACGATTCCGGTGTGCATGAAACAATCGAAAACACTGAGAGAATAAAATATAATGAAAGGAAGTATAAGGAAATATTGAAATTCATGAAAAGAATTGAGTTTAAAGATAAAAAATGTTCATTTGTTTTTCAGCCATGATTCTACAAGAGACAAAGCTTCATGGAGGCCTGAGACTTTTTTCCCGCCGGCTGTGGCAAGAAATGGTTGACCTCCGCCTTCTCCTTCAATTAAAGGAGAAATAGCTTTTATTATTTCCACTGCGGAAATATTTTTTGCCGATACAAGATTGTCGCTGACCATGACCACAATATGTGCCTTATTTTTTATAACACTTCCTGCTGCCAGGACAACGTCATCATTTGAATTTCTGAAAAGATTGGCAATTGTTTTAAGCATTTCGGGTGATTCGGCTTCGACAACTCCTTTAATAAAACGAAAACCGTTCATCGTCACAGTTCTGGCTTCAAGTTTTTTCTTTTGAATTTCAGCGAGTTGTATCTGCAGTTTTTCTATTCTTTTCCTTAACTGAGCATTGTCCGAAATAAGTTTTTTTACGTTATCGGCTATTTTACCGGTGCTCCTCAGCATTTGAGATACTTCACCGGCTTCATTTATTATAGAATTTATATATTCTTCAGCTATCTCGCCTGTAACTGCTTCTATTCTTCTGATGCCTGCTGAGACTGAACTCTCTGAAACGATTTTAAATATCCCGATATTTCCGGTTGCTGTAGTATGAGTCCCTCCGCAAAGTTCTATCGAATCGCCGAACTTTACAACTCTTACGGCATCTCCATATTTTTCACCGAACAGGGCGATCGCTCCCATATTTTTTGCCTTATCGAAGGGTACATTATTGAAAACAGTTAGCTGATAATTCTCTCTTATATATTTATTTACCAGTTTCTCCACTTTAACTACTTCTTCCGGTGTCATTTTTGAAAAATGGCTGAAATCGAATCTTAGCTTTTCCCATGTTACCAGTGAGCCTTTCTGTTCGACATGATTGCCGAGCACTTCCCTGAGGGCACGGTGAAGCAGGTGGGTTGAGGTATGATTATTTGCTGTCATCTGCCTTTTAGCCTTATCAACCGAAGCAGTAAAAACAGTCTCAGGCTGTGATGGAATTTTGTCAGTGATATGAATGATAAGATTATTTTCCTTAACGGTATTTATTACATTTATTTGTTCTTTGTTGTTCCGGAAGATTCCAGTATCGCCTGCCTGTCCTCCAGATTCTGCATAAAACGGGGTTTTGTCGAGTACAATCTGGCATATTTCTTTGTTTTTAACTTTAACTATCCTGTATTTTGTTATATGTACCTGATCGTCGGTTTTTTCGTAGCCTGTAAATTCGGTGTTTTCAATATCGCGTACAATAACCCAGTCGCCTGCATCAATAACGGCATTTTCTTTCGATCTTTGTTTCTGGCTTTTCATCGCCTGTTCGAAGCCGTTCATATCGAGTTCGAGCCCTTTTTCTTTCAGGATAAGTGAGGTAAGGTCAACAGGGAACCCATAAGTATCGTAAAGCACAAAAGCTTCATTTCCGGGGAAGGTATAAGCGCCGGCTTCGAGGAGGTCTGATATTTTCTTTTCGATCATTTTCAGACCTTTCCCAAGAGTTTTAAGAAATGATTCTTCTTCTTCCTTAATAACTCTTGTAATAAGGTTTTCTCCTTTCACCAGTTCCGGAAAATAATTACCCATTGTGCTCGAAAGAACAGGAACGAGCCTGTATATGAACGGTTCTTCCATTCCAAGGTAAGTATAGCCGTATCTTACTGCTCTTCTGAGGATTCGCCTTATTACATAACCTGCTTTATTATTGGAGGGAATCTGACCATCTGCTATAGCGAATGATACTGCCCTCAGGTGATCAGCCACTACTCTCATAGCAGTATCTACATCTTTATCAATGCCATATTTTTTCCTTGTAATTGAAGAGATTTCGCTGATAATTGACTGGAAAATATCTGTGTCGTAATTAGATTTCTTGCCCTGTACAACCATGCAAAGTCTTTCGAATCCCATTCCGGTATCCACATGTTTTTCAGGGAGCGGTTCCAGAGTTCCGTCTGCTTTCCTGTTGTATTGAATAAAAACAAGGTTCCAGATTTCTATGACAAGAGGATGTGCTTTATTAATTAAAAGGTATCCTGGTGTCTCTTTAATTTCATTGTCGTCGCGTAGATCAACATGAATCTCAGAGCATGGTCCACAAGGCCCTGTGTCGCCCATTTCCCAGAAATTGTCTTTTTTAGAACCGTCTATTATTCTATTGGCCTGGTTTTTAAAAAAGCGGTTCCAGTGCTCAAAGGCTTCATTATCCCTCGGTATATTTTCGGTTGTGTCTCCTTCGAAAATAGTTGCATAAAGTCTTTCAGGCGGAATCGAAAGTTCTTTTGTAAGAAATTCCCATGCCCATTCTATCGCTTCCTTTTTAAAATAGTCACCAAATGACCAGTTACCCAGCATTTCGAACATTGTGTGGTGATATGTGTCGTGACCTACTTCTTCGAGGTCGTTATGTTTTCCGGATACCCTGAGGCATTTCTGTGAATTTGCAACTCTTTTATATTTAGGCTGTTGATTTCCAAGAAAAATATCTTTGAACTGATTCATGCCTGCATTTGTAAACATAAGTGTCGGGTCATTTTTAATGACCATATTTGCTGAAGGCACTATAACATGACCTTTTGATTTAAAAAAATCAAAAAATTTCTGCCTCAGTTCATTGGATTTCATATAATTTTAATAAATTAATAAAAATTTAACATAAAAAAGGTTTGTAAAATTAATTTATTTACTTTAGATTTGGCATGAAATGAATAAAAAGAGATATCGGTTTTGATTATCTGGAAAAGGAAATATTTTTTCGATAAAGATGACCTGCAGTTCAAGCAGGTCAGAAGTCCGTTGGTAATAAAGTTATTAAGATTTTTCGGAGGGTTTTTGCTTTCAGTAGGAATTGCGTTTTTTTATATCCATATTTTTGAATCCAGGTTTGGTTCTCCCAAGGAGAAAATGCTTTTAAAAGAAATTGACAACATCAAACTTTCATATAACTTCCTCAATATCAGATTTTCTCAGGCGTTCAGTTTTCTCGATCTGTTAAAACAATCGGATGATATTCGTTACCGGCCCGTACTTGGCCTGGATACAATTTTGTCGTCTTACCGTAATCCAGGATATGGCGGTGTGGACAGGTTCAGGGAGTTCAGAACTCTCCAGAATTCTGATATTATTATCTCCTCCCTTCAGAAAGTTGAACAGTTAAAAAATATATCGAAAGTACAGGAAGAGTCATTTAGGGAGATTGAAGAAGCGAAAGTTGAATGGATAAGGCAGAATGAGCATCTTCCAAAAATTTCACCTGTGGATGTCACAATTAAGCGGGGAGACGGGATAAAATTCCGTGAGGAACATCCTGTGCTTGGCACGGCGCGCTGGCACTATGGGCAGGATTTCTGTGCACCATACGGTACGGAGGTTTTTGCAACCGGTGCAGGCACTGTTGTGGCTGCCGGATGGAATTCAGAAGGCTTTGGATATCATGTTATAGTAGATCATGGATACGGATTCAGAACAATTTATGGACATCTTAGCAAAATAGATGTTCCGGTGGGGCTAAATGTAAAAAGAGGCGACAGAATAGGATTAAGCGGCAACTCTGGAACTTCCTCCGGCCCGCACCTTCATTACCAGATTGATTATAACGGTTCGCACCAAAATCCGCTCTGGTATTTTTCGGATGATCTTACTCCTGAAGAATACCGCGATATGATAATGATTCTCAGTTCAAAATCGAAATTCAAATAGATTGAAAATTTAATAAGGCTGTTGATAATTAATTTTCAGCTTTTAATAAGTATTCCCTCAGGGTGATTTTTATTTTTATATTAATTTCTATATTTGCTCTGACATGGGAAAACCAAAATATAAATTTAACTCTGAATCCCTGAGCTTTGATCGTATAAGATTGGGTTTCAGAGATTTTTTGCTAAGATTTCTGGCTTATTTTATCGGGTCAGTATTCCTTGCATTAATATATGGAGTATTGTTCGGGACATTTTTTGACCTGCCCAAGGAAAAAGCGCTGAAAAGGGAGATAGAACAACTCACCCTTCAGTATAAGCTGATAAACAGGGATATGGATAATATGGAAAAAGTCCTCTCGAACCTTAAAGAAACCGATGATAATTTATATCGTACAATATTTGAAGCTGAACCAATTCCATCGTCTCTGAGGGAAGGAGGTTTGGGTGGCGTAAACAGGTATAAAGAACTTGAAAATTACAGTAATTCCCGGCTTGTAATTGAAACTGCAGAACGGCTTGACAGAATAAAGAAAAAAATTGTGGTTCAGACGAAATCTTTTGAAGAACTGGTAACTCTTGCCAGAGAAAAAGAGGAAATGCTTACATCAATTCCTGCTATCATGCCTGTATCGAATAAGGACTTAACCCGAACAGCTTCAGGATGGGGTTTGAGAATCCATCCTATATATAAAATTGTAAAATTTCATTATGGCATGGATTTCACGGCTCCGATAGGAACCGAGGTGTATGCAACAGGAGATGGCGTTGTGGAAAGTACCACATCGTCGAGAAGAGGTTACGGGAACCATATTATTATAAGTCACGGATTTGGCTACAAAACAATTTATGCTCATCTCGACCGGTTTAATGTGCGGCAGGGACAAAAAGTAAAAAGAGGCGATGTGATTGGTTTCGTGGGAAATACCGGGCTTTCCATTGCACCTCATCTTCATTATGAAGTAGAGCTTAATGGAACGAAAGTTGACCCCTCAAATTTTTATTTCAATGATTTGACTCCCGAAGAATATGAGCGTATAATTGAAATCGCTTCGCGAAGTGGACAGTCTTTTGATTAAGTCATTTTGTATCTAATCTTATGGTAATATCCGATAAACCTGCTGTTATATTTATACTGCCGGTTTTTTTGATTTTTTCGAATAAGTTATCCTTTACAGGTCAGTTCAATTCTTTTATTAATTCATCGGAAGGGGAGAAGATTATAACAATCACAGGTGTGGGCGATATAATGCCTGGCTCATCATACCCGTCACGCCGATACCTTCCTCCCGGAGACAATCCGGTTGATTTTCTTGATGAAGTCGCTGGCATTTTGAAAGCATCTGATATTGCTTTCGGAAACCTTGAAGGTTCATTCCTCGATAACGGAGAACCATACAAAAAATGCAGGGATACAACTATATGTTATCTTTTCCGGATACCGGAAAAATATTCAGCCGTTCTGCACTATTGCGGATTTGACATCATCAGCCTGGCAAATAATCATTTCGGAGATTTTGGAGCGCCAGGTGCCGTGCGGACAATAGCTATCCTCGATTCACTTGGAATAAGATATGCCGGACCTGAAAATACTCCTTTCAAAATATTCGAAAAAGATTCGGTTATTTACGGATTCTGTGCCTTTGCTCCCACGGCAGGTTCCCTTAATCTTAATAACCTTGAAGGAGCTGAAGCTATTGTAAGCATGCTCGAAAACAAATGTGACATAGTGATAGTTTCTTTTCACGGTGGAGCAGAAGGAGCAGATTATGAAAGAGTGCCAAAGACCACTGAAACATTTTACGGCGAAAACAGAGGTAATGTTTACGAGTTTGCTCACAGGATGATAGACTGCGGAGCCGATATTGTGTTCGGACATGGCCCTCATGTAACGAGAGCTATGGAATTGTACAGAGACAGACTTATTTGTTATAGTCTGGGGAATTTTTTCACCTACGGCAGACTTAATATATCGGGTCCAAACGGAATTGCGCCGGTGGTAACGGTAAAAACCGATATTAATGGAAAATTTCTGTCGGGTACCATTGTCCCTGTTTACCAGTCACCTGAAGGGCATGTAAGGCAAGACCCTGCGAAAAGAGCTATCAAGAAACTACAGGAACTCATAAGTCTCGATTTTCCGGATACAGAGCTTGTAATTACCGATGACGGGAAAATATTGCATAAATAATAAGTATATTACGAAAGATAATAATGTTATTTGTTAATACTTTAATTAAGGAGAATTTGGTAAATTCCGAAGATAAATTATTCACGACTGAGAGCACGGATAAACACGGATTTAATATGTTTTTTGTAACGGCAAATTACGTGGGTTCAGTGAAATATCGTGTAATATGAAAATACCCGAGTTTAATTAGCTCAGGAATAGTTCTTTATCATGTTATAAATTTAAGTATTATGCCATATAAGGAAAGACCTGTCGAAAAGCTGTTTTATACAATCGGGGAAGTATCTAAAATTCTGAACGTCCCGGTATCTACCATACGTTTTTGGGACAATGAGTTCGACATACTCAAACCGAAAAAGAATAAGAAGGGAAACAGACTTTTTATGCCTGAAGACCTTAAAAACCTGAAAATAATTCATTATTTATTAAAGGAAAAAGGTATGACAATTGCGGGTGCAAAAAAATATCTTACAGAGAAGCATCAGGATATAGATTATAAGTTTTCGATAAGAGAGGTTTTGGTTAATATCAGAGAGATGCTTACCGATATTCGCGACAGCATTTAATTTTTACTCTTATGAAAGTGAAAGATATTTGTTCCTACCTCGATTCGGTAGTACCGCTGTCATACCAGGAAAGTTACGACAATTCGGGTTTGCAGGCAGGTGATCCGGAAGCGGAAATCTCTTCAGCATTGCTTGCACTCGATGCAACAGAAGAAGTAGTGAAAGAAGCTGCCTCAAAAAACTGCGGGCTGCTTATTACACATCACCCTGTTATCTTTTATCCGCTGAAATCACTTACAGGAAAAAGCCAGTCTGAGAAAATTATTATAAAGGCCTTAAAAGAAAACATAGCAATTTATTCTTCACATACATGTCTCGATGTTTTCACGGAAAATGTAAGCATGAAAATGGGGGAGAAGCTCTCGCTTAAGAATTTAAAGGTACTCAGTCCGCTTGAAAATACACTGCTTAAGCTTGTTACGTTTGTTCCTGAAGATTATGCAGAAAAAGTGCGTAATGCTCTATTCAGTGCAGGAGCAGGAGTGACGGGCAAATACGATATGTGCAGTTTCAATGCTGAAGGTTACGGAACATTCCGTGGAAGTGAATCGTCAAATCCTTTTCTCGGTGAAAAGGGGAAATTATATAGAGGGAAGGAGGTGCGAATTGAAACAATACTTCCTGTACATTTGAAGGATGAAGTAATAAAGGTAATGCTTGCTGCTCATCCTTATGAAGAAGTTGCTTATGATCTTTATCCTCTGGCAATCAGTAATTCACATGCTGGTTTGGGCTGCGTCGGGGAACTGCATGAACCGGTAAATGAAAAGGAATTCATAAATATGATTGCAAAGACATTCAATGTTCAGGTAATCAGATATTCCTCGCTATCCGGAATGAAGATTCATAAAGTGGCATTATGCGGCGGAGCAGGCGCATCATTGATAAGCATAGCTATTAATGCCGGTGCTGATGCTTTTGTTACAGCAGACCTGAAATACCATGATTTTTTCAATGCCGGCGATAAGCTGTTTCTTGCAGATATCGGACACTATGAGAGTGAAATTTTTTTACTTGAAATATTATATAATTTAATCATCAAAAAATTTATTAACTTTGCACTCCAATTTTCAGAAATAAAAACCAGTCCTATAAAATATTATTACAATGGAAAAGACAAAAGTACAGGATAGTGAAATTACAGTGGAAGAAAAATTAAGAGCTCTATACAGCCTTCAGCTTGTTGATTCGGAAATTGATAAGATAAAGACTCTTCGTGGAGAGCTTCCTCTTGAAGTACAGGATCTTGAAGATGAGATAGCAGGACTTGAGACAAGACTAAGTAATCTAAGGGAGGAAGTTGCAAATCTTGAGGCGTCAATAAGTAAGAAGAACAATGAAATATCAGAGGCAGAGGCATTAATTAAAAAATATGAAGAACAGCAAAAGAATGTCCGTAATAACAGGGAGTTTGATTCACTTTCCAAGGAGATAGAGTACCAGACGCTTGAAATAGAGCTATGTAATAAAAGAATAAAGGAGTTTATGTCCCAGATAGAGGAGAAAAAACAAGTAATATCTTCTTCAGAAGCGCTACTTGCCGAAAGGAAAACCGATTATGAAAACAAACAGGCTGAACTGAAAGAGATAACGGCAGATACACAGAAAGAGGAAGAGGCACTTTTGAAAAAATCAGAAAAGATACAGACGGTAATTGAAGACAGGCTGCTTACTGCTTATAAAAGAATTCGTTCCAATGCTCGTAACGGGTTAGCCATTGTTTCGATACAACGTGATGCATGTGGTGGCTGTTTTAACCAGATTCCACCTCAAAGGCAGCTCGACATAAAATCGAGAAAAAAGATAATTGTATGCGAATATTGTGGCCGGATACTTGTTGACGATGAAATAATAAAGGAAAGTCACGTTTGAAAATAGTACTGCCTTGCATGGCAACATAGGCCAGCTGGCCATTTTTCCCCTCTTTTTCCTTTTGTCTTTTATCTTATTTCTCTAACGCTCCCTGTCGGAACCTCCAAATTTCTTTCTTTCTTCTTTTCTCCCAACGATTTTTTCCCCATATATTCATTTTAACAGAATATTTCTACATATTTGTTGTCATTCAAAAAAC
>CAZIRN010000085.1:0-9260 GCA_964541495.1 uncultured Rikenella sp.
CTGGCTGCTTCAATATATCTCATGGCATAATCATCCCTGCCAAGAATCAGATCAATAGCTCGAATAATTGCAGTTATTTTCTCCGGATTGGCAATCGGGCATGTAAGACCTGCATCAATCGCCAGAGCTACAAATGCAGAATTAAGATATTCTCTTCCAGGCAGGCCGAAAGAAATATTACTCAAACCAAGAGTAATATTATGTTTCAGTTTATGGCGAACAAGTTTTATCGTTTCGAGAGTAATGATGCATGCACGGGGGTCAGCGCTAACTGCCATGGCCATAGGATCAATAATAATATCTTCTTCAGGTATTCCCGCATTAGTAGCTCTGTTAATGATTTTTTCAGCAATTGCCACTCTTTTTTCTGGTTCATAAGTTATGCCGTTTTCATCCATTACAAGGCCTATTATTGCTGCTCCATACTCTTTTGCTATGGGTAGCATAACAGAAAGTGATTTTTCCTCTCCGTTCACAGAGTTGATAAGGCATTTCCCTTTTGAAACTTTCAATGCGGCTTTAATTGCATCTGGATTTGGGGAATCGAGGCAAAGAGGGATATCAAAGTTATCTTCAAGTGCTATGACTGTTTCGGGAAGAAGTTTTTCGTCATCCACGCCGGGGTAACCCACATTCACATCAAGGACATCTGCAAAGGCATCTATCTGGTTTTTAGCCAGTTCCAGAACATAATCGAATTTTTCTTCCTGTAGTGATGCAATTAATTTTTTGCGTCGTGTAGGATTAATGCATTCGCCTATGATAATAACAGGACCTTCAGTGCTTACTGCAACCTCTTTAGTTTTTCCTCTGAGTATTGTATTCATGCTGATAACCTTGATCTTAGTGTATTCAAATAATTAACAGCGCCCTGAGGGTCAGGTGAATAAAAATCAGCGCCAATTTTGTGGCAAAAATCCATTGTGACCGGAGCACCTCCTACAAGTATAGTACGGTCAGGGTCTTTCTCCTTGATTTCAGTAACAATTTTTTTCATATTCTCCATGGTTGTGGTAAGAAGAGCTGACAAACCAACAACAGCATCCGGATGCTCATTTATTGCTTTCTGGAATTTATCGGCACCCACATCCACGCCTAAATCAATCACTTCCCATCCTGCTCCCTCAATCATCATTGCCACGAGATTTTTTCCTATATCATGAAGGTCACCCGAAACAGTGCCGATTATAAAAGTGCCTTTTCTTTTTGTTTCCCCCGACAGGAAAAAAGGTTTCAGGTGCGCCATGGCACCGCTCATGGCTTTAGCGGACATAAGCATCTGAGGAACAAATATTTCCTGACGACTGAATTTATTTCCCACATTTGTCATAGCCGGTATAAGTGCCTCTTCAAGTATAGCGGTGGGGCTTATTCCCGAATCAAGGGCTTTTCTTGCCAGTTCATCGGCGCCATCCTGATCTTTCATTTCGGGAGGATAGGGAGAAGCTTTGTTTATCTTCCCAACCTCCACACAATATAATAATTTACCAAGTAAATCGTTCATAATATCTAACAGATTTGAGGGTTAAACAATTGTCCAATATAATCAAGTTCTTTTAAACTAACAAAGGTCAATTATGAATTTATAATATGTTACAAGATTTTTTAATTATTTTACGCCTCACCCGAAAAAGTCCTTCCGGACTTAATTTTTTGCTTTTATTAACCAACTTGCAGTAATCCCCATTAATTCTGCATTGCTTGTATGTGCCTTTAAAAAAACGCCTGCAATCAGGTTTTTGTTTATACTGTAAACAAGCTCGTATTTCTGATAAACACTCTGCCTTGCCTTATAAGGTGAATAAACATAAAATCCAAGATATTGTGTGAAAATAACCTTCCCCATATAAAAGTCCTGGCCTGCAGTGACGGCAAATCTTTTATAGTCAATTCCGGATTGATTTCTTCTTATGACTTCCCTGATAGCATTATCTGCAATCAATTCGACTCCTGTATTCAATGAATAGAATGGCTTAAATTTTTTAACTGCTCTGACAGAAAAGCCCCATGAAACACTCCCCTTTTCGGGGAAAATTTCAGTTTTGTCAACAACTTTATAAGATAAAAGTGTACCTGCTGAAAAGTATATTCCTGATTCTTTGACTTTATTATCAACAATATATTTCTTTTTCAATGAAGGCAAAGGATTTTTATAATATTCAAGGCCTCCAGCTAAGGTTGGAAAATTCATTCCATAATTAGGTTGTTTAATGCCGCCGTTTGAAATATGATTATAGAATCCCGACAGAGTTAAATAAATAGAAGGTGAAATTTTGAGCTTAAATCTTGTGCTGACATATAATGGAAAACTTATATGCGTTGAAAAAAACTGGTTTTCAGGGTTGTCATTTTCATTATAAACTTTTGTATGATATGATAATCCAACTCCTCCTCTAACTGAAAAAATATACCGTCTGCCTGAAGCCAGGACAGGTTCAGCAAATCCGGTAAAAATAAAAGATCCACCCAGAACTTCCGGATTACTAAAACTGAAATAGCCTGTCTGAATGCCTGAATTCCAACAAGTGTTAAAAATCTTCCAGCCTGTATATGAGGTATGAATTTGCCCTATATCAAAAATAAAACCATAAGGTTTACTACCTGAAATTGGTTTAACAACTTCTGTATGAGGGATAATACAACCATAATGGGCATTAAATGCATAAAAGGGGAAATTCAGACTGTCGTTTTGAGAAGAACAAACAGTAGTATTCAGAATCAACATTCCTTTTAATATCTTATATTTCATTATCCTGTAACACAGAGTTTTATCAAGTCTATTCAAAATTATTGTTGCATAATACATGTAATATCAACATGTTTCATTTGCACAGTTGTAAAACTTATAAATTCTTCTTATTATAAGCATCCAGAGGTAATATTCAATAGTAATATTTTTATAATATATTGATTAACATTCATTTTTAAGCGCATATCTTTAATTATTTTTTGAAACCTTATCTGTTAACATACCAACCGGTTTTTTCAGACCGTTATAATAAAACAGAAATAGCACCAGTGCTGCGAGCGAAGTCAGACAGCCGACAGGGTAAGCCACAGAACCTGGAAGTGCAAAACCCTCGGGTGCAAAGAGTATGTATGTTACTGAAACGGCTGTCATAAATACTGCAGGGATAAGAGTGATCCAGTAAAGTTTATTCTCCCTTACAAGATATATTGTTTCAGCCCAAAGGACTATCATGGCAAGAGTCTGGTTCGACCATGCAAAATATCGCCATATAATGCTGAAATCGAATCTTGTAATAAGAAAACCGACAGCAAATAATGGCAAACTTATCAGAAGCCGATTTTTAATCGGGCCTTGTTTGATTTTCAGGAAGTCGGCTACGATAAGTCTGGCGCTTCTGAAAGCTGTATCTCCCGATGTAATCGGTGCTGCCACAACGCCTAAAAGAGCAATGATACTTCCAAATGATCCGAGGAGAGAATATGAAACCTTGTTTACCAGTACAGCCGCATTTCCTTTATTTGCGGTCATTACATCATTTAATTCATTAACTCCTCCCCAGAAGCTCATCCCGATAGTTGCCCATATCATTGCAACAATAGCTTCTGCGATCATTGCGCCGTAAAAGACTCTCCTTCCAAGTTTTTCATTTTTAATGCACCGGGCCATTAATGGTGACTGTGTAGAATGAAATCCTGAAATAGCACCGCATGCAATGGTTATGAACATCATCGGAAACACCGGAAATTTATCAGAGTTTACATGAAAATTGTGCAGGTTTGCAGGAGTTAGTTCGGGGATATGATAACCTTTTACGAAAAGTGCTGTAATCAATACCACTGCCATAAAAACTAGTACAAATCCAAAAAATGGATAAATCTTTCCGATTATTTTATCAATTGGAAGTAGAGTTGCAAGTATATAGTAAGCGAACACAACCCAGACCCAGAAAGTCATGGAAAAAAAGTCGGGTGTCATTCCGGCAAGTATTTCCGAAGGGCCCATAATAAATCCTGCTCCAACGAGAACCATTAGAATAACCGTAAAAACGCGCATGAACTGTTTAACGCCGTTTCCAAGATATATTCCTACAATCTCGGTAATACTTAAGCCGTTATGATATATTGATAGCATCCCAGAGAGATAATCGTGGACAGCACCGGCAAAAACTGAACCAAGTATAATCCATAAATATGCTACCGGCCCCCACATAGCACCTGCAATAGCTCCGAATATGGGACCAAGTCCGGCAATATTCAAAAATTGTATAAGAAAAGCTCTCCACCATGGCATAGGTATGTAATCCACACCATCGTTCATTTTATATGCAGGTGTTGTACGTGATGAATCAGCTCCGAAAATTTTTTCAATAAATTTTGAATAGAAAAAATAGCCTGAAAGAAGAATGGCAATACCGCAAATAAATGTTATCATTTAATCATATTATTCTTAGTAAGACATTGAAAGTATGAAAAATATTAATCATGTTTGTATTTATGATCAGATTGAAATTAGATATATATTTTATAAATTAAGTTTATACCATTTAACAGCATTTTGATAATATATTTTGTCAACAACTTTACGTGGGAGTTTAAGCCCTGCAAATTTCCCCTTAAATTTATCAGATGTCATTTCAAAGCTTGTAGAAAAATATCTCCAGTCGTCAGTCCATGTTTTGTGAATTCCTTTCTTAAAATCATCTGATTTTTTACTTCCGCTATAACCTGTATCGGTTCCATATAACAGCCTGTCCTGATATTTTATGCAAAAGTCACGAACTTTCTTTCTGTCCGTAAGCGTCTGATACTGCAGGTGACATATTCGTGCCGACATGTCAACAGCCATATTTGGATACTTATCGAGACGTTTTGCAAGTGAGTCAACATTCCATTCAAGACTTCCGAGGTGGCAGCCAATAAAAGTCAGATCAGGATTTTTTTCCAGAAAATGGTCGCGTGCATTTATCTGGTCTTCATACGACGGGTAATCGGGATGAAGATACATGTGATATTGAGGGTGTCGGGCAAAGTAGCTGCTGTCGCTCGAAACGGTCATCTTGTCGAGCGGTAGCCAACAGTTTCTGGGCTCACCCAGATGCCCTGTAATAGGAAGATTTTTTGATTTAATGAAATTTACAATCGGGTCGAGGCCCGGATCATCAACCATTATAAACTTTCCGGTTCTGTCGCGAAGAGTCATCCCTATATTTTTCCATATTTTTACTGTTACAGCTCCTTCAGAAATATCCCTGTCGAGTTGTGGAATAATTTTCCTGCTCCATTCCCCGGTTTCCCATCCGGCAGTGTCAAAATAAAATGAAACACCGAAGAAGACTTTTCCTGGATGTTTCCTGAAGCTGTTCACGGCATAATCGAATTGCTTTCTAAGGCCTGTAGAATCGGAGGTGTCAACATTCAATGTCAAAAGAATGAAATTGTCGGTTGCGGCCTGTTCTTCAAAAACACCATCATCACTTTCAATGTGAACATGAGCATCAATTTTCGGAACATTTTCAAAATCGTCTTCAAAATAAAAATTTGTTTTACATCCTGATACAATAATTGCAGCAAATAGAATTACAAAGAATAATTTTTTCATGACTACAAATCTTATTCGGGTAATAAAAATAATAATTTGTTCATAAAACATAAATATTTCTTACTCTGCCGGCAATTGCATTTAAATTGAATAAATATTACTTATTTAGTAAATATTCATTAATCTGCCGTCGAAATCTTTTCTATTTTCCGGCAATATAGGCCATTTTACTGGTTTATTGTCTCTTGCCGAACGGTAGATGGCTGTAAAAATTTCTACCGTTACCCTTCCTTCTTCTCCGGTTACAAGAGGTTTTTTGCCGTTAAGCACTGCATGCAGAAAATCCTCTACCTGACGTTCATGATAATATTCCATCGGGTTTGGCAGCGAAAGAAAAAATTCACTGTCTTCCTTTACCATTTCTCTGAGCATATTTTCTTCACCTGGAATAGTCCAGAGATCGTTTACAGGCGGTTCGAGAATATTAGACATTCCGGCTACAAACATTGCGCCGCCGTCGGTCTGAACGCCTGCAGAGGCGCCATTTTTGCCATGAACATGTACCTTTCCATATATTCCGGGCTTCTGGGAATTCGAGACAACGATATTCCCCAGAGCACCGTCTTTGAATCTTATTATTGCAAGCGCAGTATCTTCAACCTCTATGTACGGGTGATTGAAATTCGACCATACACCGAACAGTTCAACAGGCTGACCCATAAACCATTGGAGCAAATCGATCTGATGAGGAGCCTGATTAACGAGTACGCCTCCACCCTCACCTTGCCATGAGCCCCTCCATTTATCGCTTTTATAATAATTTTCATCCCTCCATCCAAGCATAGTCACCATACCCAGAACAGGTTTGCCCAGTTTGCCAGAATCTATCACATCCTTAACTCTTTGGACAGGCCGGTACCATCGGCGTTGTGAAACCACACCTATTTGTTTATTGCATTTTTTTGCTGTTGCAAGCATTGCATCACAATCATCAATAGATGACGCCATAGGTTTTTCAATCAGTACGTGCGCACCTGCTTCCATTGCTTCTATTGCTGGCTTTTTATGATAAGGATGTGGAGTGCATATCACAGCTACATCTATTTTCTCCTTAGTAACCATTTCACCTACATCAGTATATCCCTTAGTGCCGTATCGTGAAGCGAATTCTTCAGCTTTTTCCTTTTTGGAACTGCAAACAGCCGTGAATTGTGATTCAGGCAATGTGGATAGTGCGGCAGCATGTAACGGAGTAACCTTGCCTACACCTATAACCGCTGTTTTAAGTTTTTCTTCCATCTCAACCTGCTTATGGTTATGGTTTTAAAACAACTTTCAATAATTGTGATTCCTTTCTATATAACTTTTTGAACCATTCAGCCCCTTCCGACAGAGGAGCCTCAGCTGAAAGCAGCGATTCAACATTTACTTCTCCTCTTGCCATCATGTCGAGCACTGCTGAGTATTCGCCGCAGAGTGCACAGCTTCCCTGAATCCTGACCTGGCGGGTCACGACTGCCTGTAAAGGAATTTTTACAACCGGAGAAATATTTCCAACAAGAACAACAGTACCGCCTTTCCTGGCCGAATCAATTGATATGGCCACAGTTTCCTGAAGGCCTGCTGCCTCAAATAAAACGTCAGCACCTCTTCCTGAGGTTAGCTCCATTATCTTTTCAGGGACATTTTCGAAATGAGGATTAATAACAAAATCGGCTCCAAGATTTTTAGCTTTTTCAAGTTTAAAATTATCAATATCTATTGCAAAAATATTACCGCACCCTTGCGACCTTGCTATCTGGATAATAAAAAGACCTATAATGCCTGTCCCTGCAACTACAACGTTATCGTTCCAGTTTATGCAGGACAGGTTAACTGCATGCGCCGCAACAGCAGCAGGCTCAACCATGGCTGCCTGTGTGAACGATACATTCTCAGGTATTCTGTAAAGGATATGCTGAGGAATATTTACAAATTCGGCAAAAGCTCCGTGCCGTCTGTATTCGTTAGTAGCCACACCCAAAACCATTCTGTTATCACTGAGGTTATACAAGCCTTTGAGTGTGTACCAGTCGTCGAGTGGATAAATCGTCGAATCGAAAGTTACTCTGTCACCTTCTTTCCACTTTGTTACTGCCGAACCTTTACCGACAATTACGCCTGCAGCCTCGTGCCCCATTATCAACGGCGGTATTCTTCGACCTGTACTTCCATCCATTCCGTGTACATCGCTTCCACATATACCGGCGGAATGGATCTTAACAAGTACTTCGCCGCGTCCGGGTTCAGGATCAGGCCAGTCACGATATACAAGCTTATTATATTCTTCAAGAACAAGTGCTTTCATTTCCAATCAATATCATAAAATCACCGAAAAATACTGAATTTAAAGTTTCTTATTTGATTTTATAATTAATTTTCTGAGTGAATATAAAAAAAACATTATTGAGCCATTTGATGGAACGCTGATTCACACGGATTTTCAAGCGCTTATTATATCAGACTATTCGGTGTTAATCAGCGGTAATTAATCTGCGTCAATCCGCGTTCTATAAAAATATTGTTTCTTATTAAAAACAAAATGGCCCGATAAAAAACCGGGCCATTTATTATATATTCCATGTCTTAATTTATGTAATATCCTATTGAGGCATTACCACATATTCGGCATTATTAAGAAATTCGAGGCTCTTCTGGCAGCTTGTAAACTCGTCGTAATTGTATTTTTCAACTTCCACTATTCCGTACTTCATGCCGGAAACGGCTGAAGCGGCCCATATTTTAGCAAAATCCATTTTTCCGCTTGAACCCACTTCTGCTTCATCTTTTATATGCCATAATTCAAAACGACCGGGATATTTGTTGAAATACTCTACAGGGTCGCCGCCTCCTTCAACACACCAGTAAAGATCAATCTGGAAGAAAACTTTTGACGGATCTGTATTCTGTAACATATAGTCATAAAGTACGATTGAGCTGTCGAATACTGTTTTGAATTCCCCGCTATGATTGTGGTATCCGAATCTTATACCTGCTTTGTTGCATTTTTCACCCACGGCATTAAAGTAATCACAATATTTTTTTAATCCCTCAATACTTGTATAAGCTTCGCGTCCCATTGAAGGCTGAACAATATATTTAGCTCCAACAGCTACGTGAGCTGCAATACAGGTATCCCACCATGCCATAGTACTTTCCATTCTTGCTGAATCGGGTGCAGGCCGGCCTGTATGAGAACTCAAGACATAAATTCCGTTCTTTTCGCATATAGATTTAAACTCCTCAGGAGTTAGTCCATAGAATTTCCCGTTTCCATAACCGGCAGGTTCGACGAACTTATATCCCATCTGGGCAACTTTTTTAATAGCTCCAGGCACGTCCCTGCTAATTGAATCGCGTATCGAGTATAATTGCAATCCGATATTTTTGCCCCCGGGCTTTTTAGTACAAGAATTAAATGAGAATATTGCAGTTAATAAGAAAACTGGCAGCATTAATAAAGCAATAAGGTTTTTTGTTTTCATGGTAACAGGTTTAATGATTAATTGGCAATAGAATGAGATTCAATTAAAAATATAAAGTTAATAAAAATTACTATTGAATAGTAATTTTTGATAGAATTTATTAGCTCCTATTTCACAATGTCAATTGTAAAAGTTAGGCTGTTAAGACCTTCACCTGAAATTTTTACATTTGCCTTTCCCTGAATATCTGAAGATTGAAGATAAATCAGCAATTTTCCATGAAAGGT
>CAZIRN010000086.1:0-9145 GCA_964541495.1 uncultured Rikenella sp.
TAAGTTTATTTGAATTTCTCCCTTGTCGTCAATCCATGGAACTTTGAAAATAATAACTCTATCCGGTTCAACTATTCTTTCAATAATTTTTGCAGATTCGAATTGAGGATTTTCATTATAAACATCTACAATTGATTTCAGGACTTCCTTTACAGCCTGTAAATATTCAACCTCAGTAGAATGTTTCTTTTCGAGGTTAGTCATGATTTTGTTAATGTCCATATTAAGAATTTTTAATTGAAATAAGCATTTTTTTTACAGGGGTGCAAAGGTGTAATTTATAGTTCATTTTTACAATGATTTTAATCATATTTTTTCATTTATTAAAATCGGCAGGAGCATACTGATTAAGTGAATAAAGAATTTTATTTCTTTCTTCTTTTTTCATGGGTCTGATATTAACAGTAGGATACTCGGCTATTCCTCCTTTTACATGCTGAAGCAAGGTAATATTTTGAATTAGTCCGAAAAGCTTCTTCTCATATCGAAATCCTGCATATAAGCGTTTGTCAATTTCGATTGAATTTTTCTTTCCCCCGATAAAACCTGCTGTAAAATATCTGAATATTATTTTTTCGCCTTCATCCGAATAGTAAATATACTGGTAACTCAGAAACATAGGATAAAGCAGGTAAGTGAGGTATAAACCCGTTAAGATAATAGTAAACCAGGTATCTGTTAATCCAAGGATAGGAAATTTAATCACTTTAACAAAATAAGCCAAAATGATATAAACTATGAAAATCACAGTCACTGCAAACAACCTTATACGGAGATTTATTATTGCTTTACTGTTTTCAATAGTCATAATAGATTGTTTTTAAAGATCAGGATGTAATTATACTTTATTTTTTCTTTTATTTTTAAAAAATCCGGTAATTAATTCTTTGCAGTCGTTTTCAAGAATTCCTTTTCGTATTGTTGTCTTTGGATGGAGCAGATATGGGGATATTTTTGTAAAACCTTTTTTTTCGTCGGGTGTGCCATAGACCAGAGTTTCTGCCTGGCTCCATGCGAGGGCTCCGGCGCACATAGGACATGGCTCGACAGTTACATAAACAGTGCATCCAGTGAGATATTTTTTCCCGAGAAAATTAGCAGCGGCAGTTATTGCCTGCATTTCTGCATGAGCCGTAGGATCTTTGAGAGTTTCAGTGAGGTTATGAGCTCTTGCAATTATTTTTCCGCTGTTTACTATTACTGCACCGACAGGTACCTCGTCCTTTTCAAGAGCCTTTATAGCCTCTTCAATTGCAATTTTCATATATTTCTCATCATCTGTAACCTTTAGCATAAGGTTCGGAAAATATAGCAAATGTATTAAGAAAATTTTATTTCGGTTCATGATAAACATTTCGCTTTGTTACAAAGAATCAAACATGTACTGGTTATTATTTTTTTATTTTTGCTGATATTTTCATTAAAAGAATGTACAGAACACATACATGCGGTGAGCTGAGGCTTTCGGACGCTGGCAAAAAAGTCATCCTTTGCGGATGGGTTCAGCGGTCGAGAGACTTTGGAGGTATGACTTTCCTCGACCTTCGCGACAGGTACGGAATAACTCAACTGGTATTCGATATGGAAGCAGATGCCGGTTTATGCGAAAAAGCAAGAAAACTCGGCAGAGAATATGTTATAAGGGTAAAGGGAGAAGTAAGGGAAAGAATAAATAAGAACCCAAAGATTTCTACCGGTGATATTGAGATAGAGGTTGATGGATTTGAGATACTGAATCCAAGCGATCTTCCTCCTTTTACCATTGAAAATGAAACAGATGGAGGCGAAGAGTTAAGGATGAAATACAGATATCTCGACCTCAGGCGCCCATGTCTTCAGGAGAATTTAATCCTGCGCAATAGAATGGCCCGGGAAGTAAGGAGGTATCTCGATTCGGTAGGGTTTATTGAAATAGAAACTCCGGCGCTTATAAAATCTACACCGGAAGGCGCTCGCGACTTTGTTGTGCCTTCAAGGCTTCAACCCGGATTATTTTATGCTCTTCCACAGTCGCCTCAAACATTTAAACAATTACTGATGATTGCAGGTTTCGACAGGTATTATCAGATTGTAAGATGCTTTCGCGACGAGGACCTGCGTGCCGATCGTCAACCTGAATTTACTCAGATAGATTGTGAAATGTCGTTTGTTGAGCAAAATGATGTGCTCGAAACCTTTGAGGGCCTTGCAAAACACCTTTTCAGAGAACTGAAAAAAATTGAATTCCATAAATCATTTCCGAGGCTTTCGTGGGCAGATGCATTGAAATACTATGGCACGGATAAACCTGATATGCGTTTCGGAATGAAAATCTCTGAGGTTACCGACATTTTAAAAGGGAAAGGCTTTGGAATGTTCGACAAAGCTGAATATGCTGGTTGCATCTGTGCAGAAGGAGCTTCAGAATATTCGAGGAAACAGACTGATGAGCTCAATGAATTCGTAAAAAGGCCTCAGATAGGAGCATCAGGAATTGTTACAATAAAATATGCTGCAGATGGAATGGTGAAATCTTCTATTGATAAATATTTTACAAGCGAGGAATTGCAAAGTTTAATAAATGTAACAGATGCAAAGCCAGGTTCACTTGTTCTTATTGTTGCAGGCGAGCGAAACAAAAGTCTTACTGCTCTTTCTGAACTGAGACTCGAAATGGGCAGAAGGCTTGGTTTGAGAAATGCAGGCGTATTTAGCCCCCTGTGGGTCGTAGATTTTCCATTATTTGAATGGAACGATGAAGAAAAGCGATTCAATGCCATGCATCACCCTTTCACTTCACCCAAACCTGAGGATATAGAATTTATGATATCGGATCCTGGCAGAGTAAGAGCAAATTCTTACGACCTGGTAATTAACGGCATCGAAATAGGAGGGGGTTCCATAAGAATTCATGATTCTTCCTTACAAAAGCTTATGTTTAAAGCTCTTGGTTTTACCGAAGAAGAAGCGAACAAACAGTTCGGATTCCTTATAAATGCTTTCAGATATGGTGCTCCGCCGCATGGAGGTATAGCATTTGGTTTCGACAGATGGGTGGCTTTGTTTGCAGGCGAAGAATCAATAAGAGAAGTAATTGCTTTTCCGAAAAACAATGCTGGAAGAGACATAATGATTGATGCGCCCGCTGAAATCTCTCAGAAGCAGCTTGAAGAACTGATGCTCGAAATAAAAAAACGTAATGAATAATAATGATTATTTCTTTTCGGCGCCTAACAGTGTAATCAAAATAACACCGCCAGCTCCCCTGGCTCCGTAAATAGAAGCAGCCGATCCCTTAAGCACTTCAATGGATTTTACCTGATGAGGGCTTATGTCATCAAGGTTCGAGACTTCCATACCATCAACTATGATAAGAGGTTCGGAACTGAGATTAAATGATATTGAACCCCGAATTTTAATCTTTTTATCCACTACCTCAACACCTGGCACTTCTCCCTTAATCATGTCATAGATATTTGTATATGAGGAATATTTTGCATTTGTACCGTCAATTTTTCCGACAGGAGTTGTCAGATTCCCTTTTTTCACAGTTCCATATCCCACGTTTATGTCCTGTTCGTCCTCTTTATTTACCGATTTTACCTGACTAATTCCAATATTGCCAGGCAGAGAGAAGTTAATAACAGTTCTTCCTTTAATCAGTTCATCTTTCAATCCGCCATTGACTACAAAAACAGTAATCATTGTGTCGGCAGGACTCACTTTTACTTTGTAAAATCCTTTTTCATTAGTTGTCTTATTTACTCTTTTATTATTGATAAGTATTATTGCATTGCTTACCGGATTGTTGTTTGAATCAACAACTCTACCCGTGATATAAAACTTCTTATTTGCTTTTTGTGCTTCAAGGCATGTAAGATTAAAGGAAATCAAGATTATTAAAAAGGATGATATATATTTCATATTAATATTATTTAATAAGTTGCAATTTATAATTTTAAAATGTGATTTTCAAGTGAAAAAATGTTAAATAACCCTGCCAATAAGGGTTGCAGAGGTTGACTTTTCCACCATCACATTAACGTAATCACCCTTTCGGAAATTTATTGCAGGGAATACCACAGTTTTATTCTGTGAGTTGCGACCCGATAAATAATCTTCAGATCTTTTTGACCGGCCTTCGACGAGCACTTTATATATTTTCCCAATGTCTGCTTTTTTGCTTTTAGCCGAAAGGCTGTTTTGAAGAGTTACTATTTCGTTAAGACGCCTTGTTTTAACATCATCAGGAACATCGTCGGCGAGTTCTTCTGCGGCCTTTGTGCCCGGGCGTTCGTTGTATCTGAACATATAAGCAAAATCGAATTCTGCCCATTCCATCATTGAGAGAGTTGCCTTATGATCTTCTTCGGTTTCAGTACAGAAACCGGCAATTATATCGGTAGAAACAGAGCAGCCGGGAATTATTTTCCTTAACGCTTCTATACGCTTCATATACCAGTCGCGCGTATACTGCCGGTTCATTAGCTTAAGTATGCGGTCGCTCCCGCTCTGTAACGGCAGATGAATATGTTTGCATATATTTTCGTGTACGGTTATAGTTTCAAGCAGTTCATCCGAGAGGTCTTTCGGGTGGGATGTTGAAAACCTCACTCTCAGAAGAGGGTCAATTTGAGCTACATTTCTTAGGATTCCCGGGAAAGAGATGACTTTACCGTTTTCTTTCCAGTGATATGAATTTACATTCTGTCCGATGAGAGTTACTTCCCTGTATCCCATGGCGAACAGTTCTTCAGCCTCTCTTATTATTGATTTCGGATTGCGGCTTCTCTCGGCTCCTCTTACAAAAGGAACCACGCAATAAGAGCACATGTTGTTGCATCCACGCATTATCGAGATGAAAGCGCTGACGCCGTTATCATCGAACCTTACAGGCATAATATCGGAATAAGTCTCTTCCGATGAAAGAATTACATTTATTCTGTTCGAATCTGTTTTTGCTTCCTCGACCAGGGATGGCAGAGTCCTGTAAGCATCTGGCCCGGCTACCAGGTCGACCGACAGTCCGCTGTCAAGAAGGGATTCTTTCATTCGTTCGGCCATACAGCCGATAACACCTACCATGATGCCTGGTTTTCTTTTTCTAAGAGATTTTATTTCTTTCAGTCTATTGAGCACTTTCTTTTCAGCATTTTCGCGGATGGAGCATGTATTTAACAATATGAGATCTGCATCGTCGGCACAATCGGTAATAGTGTACCCTGATTCTTTCATCACAGAAGCAACTATTTCGCTATCGGCCACATTCATCTGACAGCCGTAGGTTTCGATATAGAGTTTTTTGTCGTTCACTTTCAGCACTGATTTACGGGAAAGCGGTACAAAGGTATTAAAAATAAGTTAAAGGCAGGATGGGAGGACTCTCCGAAGCCTTCTTTGAGCACCGTAACGAAATGAAAGTAGCTACGGAGGAGAGCTTGGCCTCCTGCTACAGACTTCGGCCTACATAGTACCGCAAAGCGGGACGAAGCAGGCGGACAAAGAAAACACTAAACGTCTGAATGTTTCGAATCGTTTTAAAAAGTCTGTATATAAGATATTTCTCTTATCCTGATAAATATCGTTAAAAAGAATTAATTATTTTTGTGCCATAGATATTAATAAAAAGTTTTATGTCAGGTCACAGTAAATGGTCAACCATTAAGCGCAAAAAAGGGGCTGCCGATGCAAAAAGAGGGAAAATCTTTACAAAAATAATAAAGGAAATTACTATTGCTGCCAGGGAAGGCGGACCAGATCCTGAGCTGAATCCGAGGTTGAGGCTGGCAATTCAGAATGCCAAAGGGGCCAATATGCCGAAAGACAATATTGAAAGAGCTATAAAAAAAGCCGCAGGTTCCGAAGCCGCAAACTATGTCGAAACAACCTTCGAAGGTTATGGACCGTGTGGTGTCGCAGTGTTCGTTGAATGTCTGACCGACAATAATAACCGTACCGTCTCGGCAATACGCGCTACATTTAACCGACATGGCGGAAGCCTTGGTACAAACGGCTCGCTCTCATTCCTTTTCGAACGCAAAGGAGTGTTTACAATAAAGCCAGAAGGAATTAACCTCGACGATCTCGAGCTTGCGCTTATTGATGCAGGAGCGGAGGAGATAGAATCGGATGGAGAACGAATAACAGTTATATGTGCAAGGGAGGATTTTGGAAGCATCAACAAAAAACTTCATGAACTCGGCATCGAACCTGAAGAGGCAATGTTGAAAAGAATACCTAATGAAACAAAAAAACTCGATGTGGAATCAGCAAGAAAAGTATTGAGGTTTATTGAGGCTCTCGAAGACGATGACGACGTGCAGAACGTTTATCACAACCTTGAAATGACTGATGAACTGGCCGAAGTGCTTATGCAATGAGCAATAATAATTCAGAGTAATAATAAACTGAATAATGCATAAATCTTATTTACTGGTTATTTTACTCTTTATATTTTCAGCCTGCAACAAAACGGAAGACAATATTATATGGGAAAAGACAATGGGAGAGGGCGAAGCTTTTTGTATTACACCCGTTTCCGATACTGGAATAATATGTGGTGGTACGCTTTCCGGCAAACCTTACCTCCTCTTCCTGAATAATAAATATCATAAACTTTTTGAATATAAGTCTGATACTGTCGGTTCATTCACGGCAATTTTTCCGGGCGATAGCAGCATTATTTCCATTGGCTCAGCCGGAAAGAGCCTTCTAATTTCATTTATGGATTATTCAGGCAATCTTATCCACGACACAATCTTCAGCTACTCTTTCCCTGTAGAAAAAGCCTCTCTTATACGTACAACCGACGGATCTTTCCTTGCTGTCGGTTCAAAAAGCAACGATACAATTTCAGCAAGGAATTACGGACTTGCATTTGTTTTTTTTGATAAATCCGGTTATATAATACGACGAAGCGAAATTCTATTTGAATCTTTTTTTAAAGCTGAAGGTGTTAGTATGGATAATTCCGGAAATATTTACCTGGCTGCATCACGTGAAGGTAAACTTGGGAAAATGGAAGCTATAGTTGCAGCTTATGACGGGGATTTAAGACCTGTATGGGAGAAGGAACTTTACAACAATCCGGATTTCGGCGCATCGAGTCTTGGTATAATATGCGATAATACGAATAATATTTATATATCGGGTTACACTGAGTTTTTAGTATCAGGAGGCACCAACCGAACCGCATTCGTGTCATCTTTAAGTAATAGTGGCGAGATAAGATGGAAGAAATATCTTGAATATTCAAATGAAGCTCCCTCCCTTTTTACCGATGAGAACGGTAAACTTTATGTTCTTAACTCGGGATGTCTGATAGTTAATATAATTAATAGTTATGATGGAACAATTACCGGCATTATCCGTACTTATTCCGCCTGTGATCCTTCGAGGGATAACGCTTACGGTAATTGTATAAGCATGGGATATGGCAATAAACTTGTAATTGGCGGTTCGAAGAACAATTTATTTTATATTGTAATAAAGTCACCCGATATTCTTTCACCTGTATAAACTTTAAAAAGCTACAGGATAAATTGCTAATTATGAGATATTTTTCAAAATATATAGTGAAATGGTTCATGTCGGTTTATATTTTTATATCGGCTGTCTCATTTAATTGCAAGGCCCAGGAGTTTATAAAAGCATCATATTTTTTTCCTGTCACGTTAGCTGAGGAAAACAGCGGCCGTTTATCCATAAATCAAAGGCCGGAGATTGACACACTTCTAAGCCGCTACATTTTATTTAATAAATTTAAGGGAGGGATGGAAGGTTACAGGATACAGATATACCGAAGCTCGAACAGAAATGCACGCGAAGAATCAAATAAAGTCAGGGCACAATTTATTGTTGATTTTCCCGACATACCTTCTTATATCGAATATGATAAACCCGGGTATTTTCTTGTGAGAGTGGGCGATTTCAGAACAAAAATGGAAGGATCCAAAACTCTTTACATGATCAGAAAAAAATATCCTAATGCTTATATGGTGCCCTGCATAATAAATTTTCCCGATCTGGATAACAACTGAATATGAGTGAACCGATAAAACATGAATGCGGTATTGCAATGCTCCGATTACGCAAGCCGCACGAATATTATTTCCAGAAATACGGAACATGGTTGTACGGTCTCCAGAAAATCTATCTGATGATGGAGAAACAGCATAACAGGGGTCAGGACGGAGCCGGACTGGCAGGGATAAAACTGTCGGCTTTACCCGGTAAACAATATATTTTCAGGGAAAGATCGAATAAGCCTGATTCGATTATCGAAATATTTCAGAAAATCTACAAAGATGTTGATATAGCAATTTCAGAATTACCTGAAAATTTAGGCGAAGCAATTCTGAAGCTCAGGGATATCCCTTTTATCTGCGACGTATACCTCGGCCATCTGCGCTATGGAACTTATGGTGCTTATAACATCGATCATGTTCATCCGGTAATACGTCAGAATAACTGGAGATCGAGAAACCTTGTGATGGCCGGTAATTTCAATCTTACTAATGTATCTGAAATATTTGATAATCTGGTTAGTCTTGGTCAGAACCCTGTCGATTTTTCTGACACTGTCACTATACTTGAGAATATTGGTCATAGGCTTGACGAGGAGAATGAACGTTTGATAGACTTTTACAGAGGGCAGGGTTATTCTAAAAAAGAAGCATCTGTGCTTGCAGGTCAGAATCTCGATATTGCTTCGATACTGCGCAAATCGAGCAGGGAATGGGACGGCGGTTATATAATGGCAGGTCTTATCGGACATGGCGATGCATTTGCCATAAGAGATCCGAATGGAATAAGGCCTGCATTTTATTATACCGACGACGAGGTTGCTATTGTTGCGTCTGAAAGGCCTGTTATTCAGACAGTTTTCAATGCCGACTCAAATGAGGTTAAGGAGATTCCTCCTGCACATGCTGTTATAATCAAAGCAGGAGGAGAAGTGAAGATAGAGCAGGTGAGAGAACAGGGTGAGTTGAAAAAATGTTCTTTTGAAAGAATCTATTTTTCGCGAGGCACAGATGAGGCAATTTACAACGAAAGGAAAAAACTTGGTGAACTGCTAACTCAGCCTGTACTCGAAGCTGTTGAACACGACCTCGACAATACGGTGTTTTCTTATATCCCGAATACGTCCGAGAGTGCGTTTTAT
>CAZIRN010000087.1:0-9104 GCA_964541495.1 uncultured Rikenella sp.
GGTATGGACATTTGGTATTCGGTCATGTCTCCGGACGGCAAATGGGGTAACCCAAAAAACGCCGGCAAAATAATAAATACAAGTAATGATGAAATGTCGCCCTTTATACACTTTGACGGAAAGACTCTTTATTTTTCGTCAAACGGGCATAGAGGCATGGGCGGACATGACATTTTCTTTTCGGTAATGAATGATGATACCACATGGAACTCACCTGTAAATTTAGGCTATCCGATTAACACATATAATGATGAACTCGGATTGATTATTGATGCATCCGGAGCAAAAGGCTATTTTTCAACCATAAGGGATCCAAAAAAGGGAAAAGACATTTTTTGTTTTGATTTGTATAGTGAAGTAAGGCCAAAACCGGTTTCATATTTCAAAGGCAATGTGCTCGATAAAGAAACCGGACAGCGGCTTTCGGCAGATTATGAACTGGTAAACCTCAAAAACGGTATCGTTATAGCTTCCGGCACTACTGGAGCCGACGGAAATTTCCTCTTATGTCTTCCCGCAGGAGCAAATTACGGCCTTAATGTAAATAAGCCCGGATATATGTTCTATTCCGATAATTTCATGCTCGAGGAAATTCATACAGTTTCACGTCCTTTTATTAAACATGTAATTCTTACTCCTATTAAAACAGGTGAGTCAATTCTGCTTTCAAATGTGTTTTTTGATTTTGACTCATGGCAACTAAAGCCGGAATCGGTTATTGAGCTGAAAAAATTATATAAGCTTCTTAATGATAACCCTTTAATTACTGTGGAAATTGGAGGTTATACCGATTCGATAGGAACAAAAGAATATAACCAGGCTCTTTCAGAGAAAAGAGCACAATCGGTGGTTGATTTTCTTGAACGAATGGGAATAGTGAAGGAAAGGCTTTCTTATAAAGGATATGGGGCTTCAGGGCCGGTGGCGGACAATCTTACTGCTGAGGGACGTAGTTTGAACAGAAGAACAGAAGTGAGAATAACAGGCGATGGTAAAAAATAAAAATGAGACCTGATAAAGGTCTCATTTTCTAACCGCTTTTTTCTATTGCTGCAGACAATTATATGACTGGTTCTTAAATTAAATGATTATTCTATTGTTATTGTATTTGTTTATCAGGACGCAGGAAGATTCTGATTTTTTAACCGGAATACTGAAATATAAACCTGACCCCGATACCTCATTGCTTTCGATCCATATTTTACCGCCCATGATATTCACTAATTTCTTTGAAACCGTAAGATTAATTACCGCTGAAATATCGTCATATTTTCTTATTGTCCCATTCAAGTCCTCAGAATTAAGCAATTCGGTGTTTTTCTGAAAGGAGTTTCCTGAATCGAGAACATAAAATGTAATAATTCCATCTGAAAGCCGGTAGCCAATTTTAATATATCCTGATTTTGTGTTGTTTAAAGCATTAAGAAACAAGTTACGCAGAACTCTTTTTACCCTGTTGATATCAATACAGACATCATCAATACAATTGGGCTGACTTTCAAAAATAAGTGCCAGTTCATCATTGTCCTGTCGGTTATGGACAGCCCTGAGCTCTTTCTTGAGTTCATTTACAAGGCTGTCCAGACTGCAAGTTGTTGGTTCGGCTTTTGAATTACCCGTATCAATAATAGCCGAATCAAAAAAATTATCAAAAAGAAACATTAGCTGGTCGCAGGAACTTAATATGTGATTACTGAACTCCTTTTTTTCCTCATCGCTGAAATTACCGCTATTCATCAGGAATGAAAATGCAACTATCGAATTCATGTGTGTTCTCATCTCATGCGACATTCCTGATAATATTCTAGGGCAATCGAACATACTTTTTATTTTAACTATTGCGGAGTTACACCTCATATTTTCCGAATTCTCCAATTCACTATTTTCTATTATCTCATTTCTATTATCTCACGATAACTCATTCTATCCTCCCTTTCTATTTTTCTCCTGTTCTCCTTATTCTATTCTCCTCATCTCTTTTTTCTCCTATTCTCATTTTCTTTCCTTCTTTATTCTGAATCTTCTTTATTTTGAATTCTGATTCTATATCTATTTTATTTTTTTAAGGATATCAGATGCTTTTTTACTGAATGCATTTCCTGAATTTATAATTGTTAGTAGTTCATTTCTTGCAGCATCAGTCTGTCCGCTTTTGATGTAACATAAAGCAAGATACCATCTTGCATTATCGAGGTAATAGTTATTACCGTCGTTTATTACTGTTGAAAATGCTTTCGCCGCCTCGTCAAATCTGTTGTTTTTCATCTCCGAGACACCATAAACCATATAAGCTTCCATGTGGCCTGGTCTGTTTTTGAGATATTTACTTAAAAGAGTAGATGCATCTTTGAAATCATTCTCATGATAAAGTATCATCGCACTTTTATATAGCTTGCTGATATTATCGGCTATGACAATTGTGCTACGTTCGGGGCTACCGGCATTGTAAACAGTGAAATAGTCATTATAAATCGCGTCAGGTGATGAATTCCGGTTAGGCAGTAAAAACAAACTTCCGGCGACTATTAAACCTGCCAGCACGGCTGCCGAACGGAAAGCTGTTTTTTTATGGTTTAGTTTGATAGCTTCACTCTCCCGTCTTGCAGTTTCTATTCTGGCCAGCTTATTGCGCAGCTCTATAATATCATGCCTCCGGAGAGCGTCATCTGTTTTTTTCCTGACGGCAACCTCTTTCTGAAGAAATTCATTACCGTCGAGTTCTTTCTCGAACCAGGTCTTCTCCTGCCGCGTCATCTCGCCGGCCAGATACCTTTCGATGAAATAAGAATAATCAATTGATTTCATTTTAATTATGTTATTAAATTTTACATTATTTTTATTTTTATTTTTTCATCCCATAGGCAAGACATATAGGCATAATCTTTAATTTTCCCAAAACCTGCAATGTCATTAATCGTAACCCCTATTATAAACATACAATAAGCAATAAGAGACCATTCTGGTAATTTATTTATTATACAACCTTATATTTTAAGGTTTAAATTCTCAATCTATCTTAATCTCACCTGAAAATCACTTTAACTTAACATTAATGTGATTTTCAGCTAATCATACGGCGCAGAAAACATCATACCGATTTCACGGACTTTGCCGGTTTCATTTTCACATATAAATTCTGCACCTCGATTTGACACTGAAAAAAGGTTTCATTCACTTTCAAGCAACATAATGTTTACTTTCTTCCTGAATAAAGACCCTTATTTCACCTGTCTGTCTTCAAAACAGGATTTTATATACCACACTTTACCACAATGCACTCAATGTGCAACTATTTCAAAAAACTTCTGCAGTTTAAAAAATTTATAATATTATAGGTGGTCTTGTAGGCGGATTCGTAGGATCACCTGGTCCACCATCTCCACCACGGATTACTATCATTTCTTCTTCTGTCAGTTCAAATACTGCATAAAAATCGAAATCTTTTTTAAGTTCCTTGTTTTTCATAGCTTGTTTCTTTTTAATGTTAATAAATACTTTTACGGGTAATTGATTTACGTATATACATACCACAACAAGGCATTTTGTGACACGAAAAAATGTTAAAAAATGTTAAAAAATTTAATATATTAAATATCAAATATATATAAAAGCATATTTAAAAACTTACAAAAAGAATTTTTTCTTAATTTATCTTTATATCTTTATGTCTGCATGAAAGTATCCTAATATTGTGAACATTGTTATCAGATATTTTGTAGTACATTTATGTCTGTTCGTTTTTACAGCATTTTCTGAGACTAAAGGAATCTGCTCAACACCTTCCGGACCCTTTTTCATTTTATCCGCAAATTCCGACAATTTATCGCCTTCAGCCTGCTGCCAATCGCCTATTACATATCACCTGCAGCCTTTCTATAACATATCGGATACAATTGAGACCAATCAAAATTCTGAACTTAATGTTATATGCTACAGATTTGAAGAGGCATTTAAGAAAAATGATTATGAGAAAATCAGATTTTTGTCCGATTGTCTGATTATATTTTTGAATTCATCTCGCGTTTCCGATACACTTCTGCTGGCAAAAGCATACTATTTTGCAGGTGCCTCTTTAGCACTTACCCAGAGGGAGAAAGCTTCATTTCCCTATTTTAATAAAGCCGTGGAATTACTCGATAAATATCCTGACGACCAGCTAAAAGGGCGTGTCCTTCATTTTATGGGATATGCTTCAAATCTCATTGAAGACCATCTGAAATCGAACGATTATTTCACACAATCTATGGAATTAAAGATTAAAGAATACGGTGAAGATTCTCCTGAGTTAATACCTGCTTATATTTCTCTGGCTATTGCAAAATTAAATATTCGCGACTATAACGGGGCAATAGATGTATTTGATAGAGCATTATCGATAGTGAAAAGAGCCAACTTTAGTCAGGATGCCGCAAGGCTTTCTTTACTTTACCAGAATAAAGGTGTTGCCCTTGCAAATATTATGGAATTCAGGCAGGCAGTAACAAACATGCTAAAAGCTCTTGAGATGTATGAAACAAGTTTAGATATTCCCTTTGACGACAACCGATTAAATCTTATTAACAATATAGCAACTTCTTATTTCTATCTTAAGGATTATCGAAGATGTATAGAGTTTTTTAAAAAGGGATATAGCATGACTTCAGGTGTTTATACTATGACCGCACAAGAACTTATTAAAAATTATGCTTTTGTTCTTGGAAGGCTTGGAGAAAAAGAAAAAGGCCTGAAAATCCTGGAGAATTCCTTGAATAATTTTAGAAAATACTATGTAGAAAATTCCACTGAATACATTGAACTGCTGGTGAATTATGCCGAATATCTGAGAGAAAATAAAATATTCAAAGAAAATCCTTTTCTGATATATAAATCATGCTATAATTTCCTGCAACAACATCCGTGGAATGTAAATCTGCATAACAGGGTATCACTTGGTTATATTAATTCACTTATTGACAACGGAAGATTGCAGGAAGCTCTTGATTCAACAGCTTCATTAATTTACAGAAATGCCGGACTGAAAGTGCCGGAAGATTATATTTCGAATCCGGATATCACATACTTAAAACATGATAAGATAACAATAGATATTCTCAGGGCAAAATATCTTGCATTGCTAAAACTTTCAGAAGTTAACAATGATTTCCGGGCGCTTTCGGGTTCTGCCGCCACTGCGGAGCTTATGGTTAATATTCTTGAAAAGATAAGGCTAAGGGCAGGAGAGGAGGAAAGTCGCATTCTGCTTGGTGAACGGTATAGAGATGCATATTTATTCGCCATTGAAAGTTTTAAACGTTGTTATGAATTAACAGGCAAAAATGAATATTTTGAAAAGGTTTTTGAATACTCTGAGAAAAGCAAAGCGGCTTGTCTCCTTGCCTCAATTCGTGAAAACAAGGGACTTAGATTTTATGTGCCTCCGACTCTTGCAGGCCTTGAAAAGGAATTGAGCATCAGGATAGGATACTTCGAAGCCAGAATAAATCAGGAAAACAGTAAAAATGAACCGGACAGGGAAAAACTGAAGATATGGAACGAAGCACTTATTTATGCCACTTCGAAAAGAGATTCGCTTATCGGTGTATTCGAAAAGAATTACCCTGATTACTACAGACTAAAATATAACACGAAAGTTATTTCATCTGAATCGGTCCCTGAAATTGCAGGCAAAAAGACTAATTTCATTAGCTATATATCAGCCGATACTATAATATATATAATTGTCGTAAACGGTAAAAATAATATCATCGCCACAGTTCCTGCAGATAGCAGTTTATTTTCATCCATAATATCTTTCCGGAATATGCTTTCGGAGCCTGACGCCGAAAGAAATGCAAGGGAAGATTTCAGACTATTTCAGGAGACAGGTTATGAATTGTATTCCTCTCTTATAGAGCCTGTGAAAAAATATTTTATTTCTGACAGGCTTATAATTTCGCCCGACAAGGAGCTTTCTTTTATTCCGTTCGAGGCATTTCTGACTGCCAATAACAGAGATACAAGTCTTTATCATAACAGACTTCAGTTTTTAATGAATAATTATGATATTTCTTACACTTATTCGGCAACACTACTTTCAGAGTCAGGAACCGGAAAACCTTCATTTTTCAATAATGCGCTTGTTTTTGCACCTTTGTATGAATTCCCCCTGGTTCTTGATTCAATTGAAATTGCAAGGCAAGAAACTTATTTTACAAAGCAGGTTCTTTTACCATTAAAATATGCAGGGGAAGAAGCCGAATATGTTACAAAAGTTGTGCATGGAAAGCTCTTAAGTGGAGCAATGGCTACAAAACAAGCCTATACAAATGAAGCCGGGAAATATGATATTATACATCTTGCCATGCATACGATTATTGATGAAAGCTCTCCGGCCAATTCGGGCATGGTTTTTTCAGGGTCAATTGATTCGGTAAATAATATGTATCTGAAACAATATGAAATATATGGCATTCCACTCGATGCAAAAATGGTTGTGCTCAGTTCATGCTATACAGGTTCGGGCACCATGTATGCAGGGGAAGGTGTATTAAGCTTTGCAAGAAGCTTTCTCCTGTCGGGAAGTAAATCGGTGTTAATGTCATTGTGGGAAGTTGATGACAAATCAGGAGCCGAGTTGATGAAATCGTTTTATAAGAATATTAAAGCCGGAATGAATAAAAGCAAAGCACTTCGTAAAGCCCGACTGAATTATCTTGAGCAGGCAGATATGCAACATTCCCTGCCTTATTACTGGGTAAATCTGGTTATTTACGGCGATGAAAAACCATTATATATTCCTGTTTATTTCAGAATTCTGTTATTGATAGTAATTGCAGTATTACCGGTATTATTTTATTTTTACTTCAGGAAACGTTGATATTCGATAAATTCAGGATCAGACTTAATTAATTCCATAATAGCTTCCTTGCAAAGGTATTTTTTTCTTCTGGAATAACTTTCATTTCTGAAATTCATTTTTACGGCAATTTCTTCAAAAGACAAACCATCGTAATACAATTTCAACATTTGCTGGCAATCGGGCTTAAGCTTATTGAAAGCCCGTGTGACAATTTTCATGAAAATCGGATCGGAAAAATCCTCTTCACCATTTTCATCCGCCAGATCAAAATCAAGGGTTTCTTTTTTTATAGCATGTCTTAACTGGTGACCCCATATATTTCGGGCCAGAGTGAAAAAATATCCTTTCAGGTCGGTTGTGAGCTTGAAATCATCTTCACAGATTTTCTGGTATAATAAAATAATTGCTTCCTGAAAAACATCCGGTACATCATCGTTTGTGCCGCTGTAACTAAGGACATGTTCTTTCACCATCCTGAAATAGTTGTCATACAGATAATTGAGCGCTTTTTCGTCCTGGCGGCGAATACCTTCAATTATATCATTATCCGATAATTTCTTTAACAACCCCGGTCAAAATGTTATTGTATATTGACAAATATAATACTTCCCTTTATTAGGTAAAGCCATTTAACAACAAATGTAGCCAATATGTTAATACCAGAGTTTGTAATAAATGTCTATGAATATCGGGAATGATAAATAAAATATTGTTATACTTGAAAATCAATTAATTGATATTCACTACCTTAATCTCCTCTTTCCGCTAACTGGCTGAGAGAGGGGCCGCCTGCCCGCCTGCGGCTTTCAGGCAGAGGAGTGAGTTTATGAGGATTGGAGAGGAATCAGAGGTGAGTTCATCGTTTAAAAAATTAAATATCTTTACGAGAGATAAAGAGGTGAGAAACAGCTATGTCATTCCCGTATGTAAGGCAACCTGATGCAATGGACTGCGGTCCTGCCTGTCTTAAGATGGTGGCAGGATATTATGGAAAGAATTTCTCTCTTGAAAACCTGCGTAAAAGGTGTTACATAACAAGGGAAGGAGTTTCATTTCTTGGATTATCGGAAGCTGCCGATTCACTTGGCTTTAGGACAATAGGCGTAAAAATACCTTTCAATACTTTTTTGTCAAATGTGCCTCTTCCGTGTATTGTTCACTGGAAACAAAAACATTTTGTAGTTGTTTACAGAACATCCGAAAAGTATATATGGGTGGCCGATCCTGCCCTTGGCCTCATTCGATATTCTCACGAGGAATTTAAAAAAAACTGGGCAGGAACGATTATAGGTGGTGAACCTGTAGGTCTTGTCCTGATTATAGAACCGACTCCTGCACTCTATTCTGCAGGAGAAGACGAGATACCTAAAGGCGGCTTCCGATTTCTCTGGAAATATTTCAAACTTTACAAGAAATATATCTACCAGCTTATAATTGGGTTATTTCTTGGTAGTCTCATCCAGCTCGTTATACCTTTTCTGACACAGGCAGTTATTGACATTGGTATCAACAACAATGACATCGGATTTATTTACCTGATACTTTTTGCTCAACTGGCTCTTGTTGCAGGTCGTTTTTCTGTGGAATATATCCGAAGCTGGCTTCTGCTTCACATAGGCACACGTATTAATGTAGCCATTATTTCGGGTTTTCTTCAGAAGCTTATGGCTTTGCCTATATCATATTTCGATACAAAACTTACCGGCGATATTCTTCAGAGAATTGAAGACAATAACAGAATAGAGGAGTTTCTGACATCTGCCTCGTTAAATATCATTTTCTCATTTTTTAATATCATTGTCTTCGGCATAGTGCTTGCGATTTTCAATTTAAAAATTCTGGCAATTTTCCTGACCGGAACAGCTTTGTATATTTTATGGGTATCCCTGTTCATGAAGCGGAGAGCAATTCTTGACTATCAGCGTTTTCATCAAATGTCAGCAACAAACAGTAAACTTATCCAGATTGTAAACGGCATGCAGGAAATAAAACTTACACAGAGTGAGCTGCACAGACGATGGGAGTGGGAAAATCTGCAGGCAATCCTTTTCCGTATCAGAATCAAAGGATTGAGTCTGGTTCAATACCAGAGCGCCGGAGCCACCATTATTAATGAAATAATAAATATTCTAATAACTCTTGTATCTGCAATGTCCGTCATAAAGGGTCAGATGACTCTCGGTATGATGCTGGCAGTTCAGTTTATTATCGGCCAGCTCAATATTCCTGTAAATCAGCTTATATATTTTTTCAGAGTTTCTCAGGA
>CAZIRN010000088.1:0-9098 GCA_964541495.1 uncultured Rikenella sp.
CAAAGAATTGAATAAAAAGGATATTCAACCTGAAGAGGTCAAACTTAACCTTATAGAGAAAACAGACTTTTCGAGCCTCATACCACAAGATGTATATTTCTGGCTCGACCGTTATTTCCTGCGCAAAGAAATATTCTCTCCCAAAACCGAAAATATTGTAAATGATTTTGGAATAAAGAGTCATGCATTTCTGACAGTTCAAGCTTCATTACTTTCTGCATGGGGAAAAGTTAAAGGAGAAGGAGAATTTAAGGTCGTATATGAAAACTGGGAAAAATACCTTCGTATCGTTTACGGATCATCGGTTGCTGAAGAAGAGTTATTTTGCAGGCATACTTACCTTTCTATCCTGGCAAAATTGATGGTTTGGTGCAGATTAACCGATATGTCGTACGACGGCTCTCAAATACTCTCCGTCCTCGAAGGACAATTTTTTAAGCAGCAGGGAATTGAAAATTTCCTTGAGGAAGATTTTTTCTCCTGGATTGTACGCAAGGATGCAAAAGATATTGGAATAGAGATTAGCCGTAAACTTTTATCTTTACTCCAAAATTATAATCTCAGGGAACTCTCAGAAGATGTACTAAAATCTCTTTACCAGGAGCTTGTTGACCCGGAAACCCGGCATGACCTGGGAGAATTCTATACTCCCGACTGGCTTGCACATAAGATGATTAAAAAACTCATCGAACAAAATAAGAACGGCTCTTTTCTTGACCCCTCCTGTGGTTCGGGAACTTTTCTATATCTTGTTATAAAAGAAAAAAGAGACAGATTTCCCGAGACACAACAAACCCTGGAGCATATTATTAATTCTGTTTTTGGCATGGACATCCATCCCCTTGCTGTCATTGTATCAAAGACAAACTACCTTTTAGCCTTAGGCGATCTTCTTATAAAACGAAAAGGGAGAATAAGCATACCAGTTTATCTTTCTGATGCTATAAGACTTCCTGAAAAATGGATGAAAACAGAAGGTGCTGATTATCAGATTTCCATTTATAATAAAATAGCATATCTGCCAGAAAAATTATTGGAAGACTTTACTCTGTATGATAAGTCAATAGATGCCGCAAGAGAGTTTGCCATACAAAATATTGGAAAAAAGAGCACTGAATCACAGTTTATTAATTTCATAAAGAACCAGTATCCCGATTTAATGAGCGATACAAATATCGCCAGAGCTCTGTTTCATATTGCGGAAACATTGAGGGATTTCATTGAGCAGGATCAGGATACAATCTGGGCTTTTATACTAAAGAATATCTATAAACCGCTTTTTCTTAAGGACAAATTTGATTTTGTTATAGGCAATCCACCCTGGTTATCTTTTAGATATGCTGATCCCGAATATCAGAAATTCCTGAAGGAACAAATCACAAAAAATTACAAGTTACTTTCAGGGAGAGGTGAACTTATAACTCATTTAGAATTAGCAACGCTATTTTTGCTTCGCACAGCAGATCTTTATTTAAAAAACAACGGGACAATCTCATTTGTGTTGCCGAGAAGTATTTTTACCGCTGATCAACATGACGCACTGAGACAGGGAATCTTTAAAGGTGTAAATCTGATTTTCAGAGAAATCTGGGACCTGGAAGAAACAAAGCCTTTATTCAATGTACCTTCATGTGTTCTCATTGCTCAAAAACACCCATTCACAAAAGTTACTTATCCAATCCAGGGGCAGAAATTGAGTGGCAAACTTGAAAATCGCAATGCTTCGTTAGATGAAGCCGAGAATAGTTTATTAACAAAGAGCGTAGAGTTTTACCTGCATAAGAGAGGTAAGCGTTCATTCTGGGCAACCGAAAAACAAACAGGGAAGGGAAAAGAAAGTTATTATAAAAAACAATTCTTTCAGGGAGCAACCATTGTGCCTCGATGTTTCTGGTTTGTGGAGGTAAAGGGGTCGCCTTTGGGATTTAATCCGAATCTTCCTCTGCTCGAGAGCTCGGAACGTTCAAAAAAGGAAGCCAAGAAAGATTATAAAGGATTGGTAATGAAAGGTAATGTTGAAAGCCAATTCCTTTATGCAACTCTTCTTTCTACAGACCTTTTACCTTTCGGATATCTCGATTATCGTCTTATTGTTTTACCTGCCGAACAAGCTAAAGACCATTATAAACTTATCACTATAAATGAAGCACGAAACAGAGGATTTTACAATCTTGCCAACTGGCTCGAAAAGGCGCAGGCCGAATGGGAAAAAAGAAGAGGTATGAAGGCAAATAATATGAATATTTATGAACGATTAGATCGATACCGTGGATTGTCAAAACAAAATCCGCAGGCAAAATATCATGTGCTTTATAATACATCTGGAACTTATATTTGCGCATGTGTGATTGACAACGAACCAATTGAATTCAATATTGGTGGGCAAAAAATAAATGTAAAAGGATTTATTGTAGATACAAAGACTTACTGCTTTGAAACAAACAATAAGCAGGAAACCTATTACTTGTTAAGTTTATTTAATTCCACAATCATAAATATGCTTTTGAAACCCATGCAGAGTCGAGGTCAATGGGGACCAAGAGACATACATAAAAAAGTTCTTGAACTTCCCATTCCTCAATTCAATCCTTCCGACAATATTCACCTTCAACTTGCTGAACTTGGCAGACATTGTAATGAGAAAGTTGCCCAATGGGTTCAGTCGGGTGGTCCCGGTAAAATAAAAAGTATAGGTATATTGAGGTCAAAAGTTCGCGAAATGCTTAAAAAAGAGCTGAATGAAATTGATAGCTTAGTTGAGAAAATATTGAAAACTCGATGAGCCCGTACTATAGTTTCTAAAAGATTTCATCATTAACTGCTTTCTTCGAATCACACTGATTCTCTCCACCAGACTGAATGTTTAAAGTTTTTTTATTTCCAGGTTTAATTTTTATTGAAAATTCATTTATTCTTCATTTTCGGAATACTAATTTTGAATATTAATTTCAGGATATGTTATATTATTCCTGGAAATATCATTCAAGAACAAACAGTTCAACATAATTCAAAGATAAATGCTGATTTTCTATAATTTAATATTGCTTATCAGTCACGAATAATTAAAAAATTAAAGATTATGAAAAAGTCAATTTCTATTATCATTGCCGCCGTGAGTTTTATGGCTCTGAGCTGCTCCAAAACTGATACAGACAGCTTAGGCCTTAAACAGTCGGTCGAAAAAGGAGTTTCTGATATTAATTATGCGCTTAAAACTATATCAGGAACTCAGGATTATCAGATTTTAATTGCCAACTCCACTCCTGTGAATTCTGAAGAGAAAGGGAGTTATGCCGACAGTATAACCCTCGATATGGTCGCAGGCATTTATGACTTTCAGCCCGATTTTTTTCATTTTCACAACTTCTTTATCCCATACCCGCTTTTCAAAAAGACCGGCACAAGTGATCAGATGATTGTCAATCTGCCGCAAAAACTTATCTTTCATCCAGGACATCTTCATAAAGTAAATCCTCCCGACACACTTCTAAATAATGATTTTACAATAAAAGCATCTGATTATCATTACTTTTATTCATGGTTAAACAACTTCGATTATAAGCTTACTGCCGATTTTACTCTTGATAATAATGACCTTGGAAGCCTTGAAGTTATTTCTGCCTCTGAAGGAGCTACAGGCAGCTCATACTATTCGAAATATACTTTTACCGAGGGATACAATATTAACGTAAGCTTTCAGTCGGGCGATACTACAATATCCTCATTTACTCTTTTAAAAGACGACGATGTGCTTATGAAGGAAACCGTTGTTTTCACTGGAACCGATTTTCACAGGAGGGAAAGACAATACATTCTGACTATCGGGAATGTTGATATTAAGCGTGGCTCAGGAATTGATTCTATACAGGTTTACCTTGACGGTGTTCTTCAGCAAAAAGCAGGCGCAAGAATTGTTGACAGTACCGATAGTGACGGATCTATACGTCATCACAGGGATATCCTCCTGACGTTCGACGACGGTACCACAACAAATCTCAGCGATCTTCTTGATCCTGTGCATGAAGTGCTCAAGTCTATTGTTGATTCATTGCATAGTATGAATTTTGCAAAAAACATAGTTGACTATATCGCTATCGGAATCAATTATTGCATGCACTATCATTAAAAACAGAACTTTCACCTTCTCTTATTCTCGCCATCTCCCCTTCCCTAATTTTACCATATCAGGGTTTGAGGTTAACTGTTTCGTTGATAGTGAATATTTTGCAAGTCAGGCGTGAACATTTGGTATGAACCGAAAAAAGTCCTGAGGATAAAATCTTAATAATTTCAAAAATATTACCGGTTATTTAAAAAAATAATATATTTGCACTCTCATTTGGAACGGATTTACAATAAAAAGAATATAATATGAAACGAACATTTCAGCCCTCGAGGATAAAGAGGATAAACAAACACGGATTCAGGGAAAGAATGTCCACTCCAGGCGGCCGCAGAGTGCTTTCGGCCAGAAGAGCAAAAGGAAGGAGAAAACTGACAGTCTCAGACGAGAAAATATCAAAATAGAATCTTCAGGAATTACAATATCAGGGGTGCACTCAAAAAGCACCCTTTTTTGTTAAATGGTGGGGGAATATTTTATTTAGAACATATATTGAATATCGAATATCGAACAAGGAA
Source organism: uncultured Rikenella sp. (assembly GCA_964541495.1). Taxonomy (GTDB): domain Bacteria; phylum Bacteroidota; class Bacteroidia; order Bacteroidales; family VadinHA17; genus LD21. The sequence goes on from CAZIRN010000088.1 coordinate 4,642, forward strand.
TGATAAATGATAAAGTAGAAAATTTAATCGAAGGCTTTATCAGTAATTGGCAGAGAAGTAATGAAGCCAGATAAAATGAAATAAATCATAATTTTGCATTGAATGATTGAATGAAAGAGTTACTGGCTCATATTAAAGACAAAACTCTTCGTAATATTGCCGATGAAGTATTGGACGGGAAACGCATAACGCCCGAAGAAGGAATAATCCTTTACGAAAAGGCAACGCTTCCTTTGCTGGGAGTCCTTGCCGAATCTGTGAGGGAAAGGATAAACTCTGAAAATGTATTTTTTAACCGCAACTTTCATATCGAGCCCACCAATATCTGCATAAATAACTGCATGTTTTGTTCATTTCGCCGCCCTGCCGGCCACCCGGAGAGCTGGGAATACGGCATAAACGATATGATTGAAATTGTCGGAAGTATGGCCAGAAACGAAGTAACCGAAGTTCATATTACCGGCGGTGTTCACCCTGATCGCGATATAAATTTTTATTGTGAACTTTTAAGTAAAATCCGACTTGTCAGGCCCTCAATTCATATAAAAGCTTTTTCGGCCATCGAACTCGATTACATGTTTTCCAGTTCCGGACTTACAATTGAAGAAGGGCTCAAGATGCTGAAACAATCAGGTCTTGGATCAATTCCAGGCGGAGGGGCTGAGATTTTTGCAGATGAAATACGCAGTAAAATATGTCCGGGGAAAACCTCTTCGGCGATATGGCTGGAAATACATGAAACTGCCCACCGGCTTGGAATTTGTTCGAATGCAACCATGCTATACGGACACATTGAGAATTATTCACATCGTATAGACCACATGGAACGCCTGCGAAAACTACAGGATAAAACCGGAGGTTTCAATGCTTTCATTCCGCTCAAATACCGGAAAAACAACAATCCGTTATATAACAAAGGCGAAGTAAATTCTCTTGAAGATATGAGAAATTTTGCAGTGGCCAGAATTTATCTCGATAACTTCCGGCATATCAAAACGTACTGGCCAATGTTGGGAAAGGAGCAGGCTCAGTTAAGTCTTTCTTTCGGCCCCGATGACCTTGACGGCACCATTGAGGACACCACAAAGATATATTCGATGGCAGGGGCCGAAGAAAAAAATCCCTCAATGAGCATTGATGAAATCTGTAATCTTATCCGCCAGGCAGGATATAAACCTGTTGAACGCGATTCACTATATAATATCATAAGGGAATGGTGATATAAATAATTTTATCTTTGCCAGGTCGTTATTCTTATTGTTTAAACGATTTATATGAGTTTAGGGAAGTTTCTTCTAAGTAAAATTTTTTTTAAGAATCTGGCAATTGCTTTTTCCATTATAGTCGGTTTGCTTTTTATATTTCTACTATGGCTTAATATTTATACCCGTCATGGGCAGGCCCGGCCTGTGCCCGACTTCCATGGGCTTACAATAGAACAGGCAGCCTCTCTTGCAAAAAAACATAAACTACGCTATCAGATTATCGACTCGGTTTATACAAATACTGTCCCAAAAGGATGCATTGCAGAACAGAATCCTAAACCGGGTTACAAAGTCAAAAAATGGAGGAGAATTATCCTGACAATCAATGCATTCAATCCTGAGATGGTTGCAGTACCCGACCTTACAGGCATGCCGAAACGGCAGGCACTTGCAGTTCTTCAGACAGCCGGACTCGAAGCAGGACAGTTGCAGTATATCCCTGACCTTTCGGTGGACGTTGTTCTAAAGCAATTGCATAACGGGCGCGAACTGCAAAAAGGCGATTCTATCCAGAAAGGTGCTGTAGTTGACCTGGTTCTTGGGAAAGGACTCAGTAATGAAAAGACTCACGTGCCCAATCTTATTGGACTTACCTATGAACAGGCAAGAAGAAATGTGCTTGGGGCTTCTCTTAACATTGGAGCATACATCTTCGACAATACCGTAGCCGACAAAAAAGATTCTACATCGGCATTCGTTTTCAAACAAAATCCGGAGTATAAAGACAATGCAATGCTACAGCTTGGTTCAGCAGTGTACATCTGGCTTACCACCGATTCCTCGAAACTTCCGGTTGATTCAACACTTGTCAATTTATCCGATACATTGAACTTCAGTTATCTGCCGTAAAAGAGATAATTTCAGTAATCTATGCATAAGAAAAACTTCCTGTTTACTTTGTTTTTTATTATCGGCAGTTATTTTTTACCTGCCCAGGAAGTTGTCACAGGTCTTTTTAATAATATTCAGATTAGCAGGCAGAAGACCGAACGGGAATCCACAAAGGATAAAATACAGACCGATACTCTTGAACTTCCCTTTTTCGATGATTTCTCCGACAGCAATATTTTCCCTGATTCCCGCCGCTGGCAAGATGATTTTGTATTCATAAACAATACCTATTCTGTAAAGCAGATAACTGCAGGCATTGCCACTTTTGATGTGCTCGACAACAGCGGTAAACTATATGAGACGGCTTCATCTTATGTCTTTGAAGCCGACCATCTTACCTCCTCCCCGATAAATCTTGAATACCAGCCGGCCGACAGCATTTTTCTCAGTTTTTTTTACGAGGCAGGCGGCATAGCCGACCTGCCTGAAGAGAAAGACAGCCTTGTTCTTCAGTTCTGGGCATCTGACGAACAGAAATGGCATTCGATCTGGAAGGCTCCCTATACATCTTCCGACGGTTTCAAACCTGTAATCATCAGAATCACTAATGCTATATTTCTTAAGAAAGGATTCAGATTCAGATTCATAAACTATGCATCACTAAGTTCTGTTAATTCCGACCCGTCAATGGCCGGAAACTGTGACCAGTGGAACATAGATTATATATTGCTCGACAAAAACCGCAACAGTGCAGATACGATACCTGCCGATGTGGCATTTACCTTGCCTGTAAGGTCAGCCCTGAATACATTCGAACAGATGCCATGGAAACAGTTCAGGCAGGTTTTTTTATCTGAAATGGGAGATTCGATAATCATCAACTATAGAAATAATGATACAATTAAAAGGAATGTTACCCGCAACTTCGAAATAACTGATATCTGGCAGGATAGTGTAGTGCTCCGTTTTTCAGCAGGAGCAGTTAACATTGATTCAGGTTCGGATGTAAGAGATAACGTGCCGCTCATATATACATTCAACTCAACCGGAACCGATTCGGCACTTTTCAGGATCAAAAGTAGCCTTAAAACTGATATATTCGATAAAAAGCAGAACGACACAATAGTATATTACCAGCTCTTCGGAAGGGATTTTGCTTTTGATGATGGCACAGCCGAAGGAGGATACGGAATAAACGGACTTGGTTCGCGCAACGCAATGGTGGCGTACAGATATAAATCATTTATGCCCGACACTCTCAGAGCAGTGAAAATATGTTTCAACGACAGCTATGAGAATGCAAATCAGCGGGCATTCGACCTTATGATATGGAGCAACAATAGCGGAGTACCCGGAGATGTTATTTACACTCAGGAGGAGATGCTGGTTCAGCCCGGTGAAGAAGTAAACGGATTTTATACTTATTATCTAACCACTCCTCTGGAAATCACCGGAGAATATTTTATAGGCTGGAGGCAGAGATCGGAAACTTTTCTCAATGCAGGAATAGACCTGAACACTCCTCACAAGGGACGGCAGTTATACTGGCTGAATGGAGGATGGAATGTTTCGCAGGTTGCAGGCACGGTTATGATAAGGCCTGTTTTTGGACCGCCGATCAAACCCGCCGCTGTCGGGATGGTGCAATTCAATAAGAACACTATTAAGATATGGCCAAATCCGGCTACAGATTATCTATATATCGAGACAGGAGATTTCTTTCCTCTTGCCGGGGCAATGGTAACAATAATAGATCTTCAGGGGAAGACTGTTATAAGAGAAAAGTATAACGAAAGAATCGATATCTCATCACTGCCGGCCGGGATTTACTTTCTGATTGTCAATGCAGGCAATAAACAGACAGGCACTGCAAAGTTTATTGTTTCAAGATAAACAGGCGATGAACGAAGAAGAACTGACAGAACAACAGGATCTTTATGAACATTATCGCTTTACCGTTGATTCAGGGCAATCGCTGTTACGAATAGATAAATACCTTTCGGCAAGAATAGAAAACACATCCCGGACAAGGATTCAATATGCCGCTCTTGCGGGAAATATAGCCGTAAACGGCAAGCCTGTGAAGCCTAATTACAAGGTTAAGCCCGGCGATATCATTCAGATTCTTTTGCCCGTGCCTCCGAGAGATATCGAGCTTATTCCTGAGGATATCCCAATAAATATATTATACGAAGATGACGACGTTATTGTTATAAATAAGGAGGCCGGCATGGTTGTTCATCCTGCATACGGAAATTATACCGGCACCCTTGTCAATGCTCTGGCGTGGCATTTCAAGGATCTGCCTCTTTTCAGGACAGGGGAGCTACATCCGGGTCTTGTCCACAGGCTCGATAAAAA
>CAZIRN010000089.1:0-9025 GCA_964541495.1 uncultured Rikenella sp.
TCAAATCAACTTTCTTTACTGCTTCGAGAATTTTATCCACCATATCGTCGTCAACAACTGTGATAATGCTTTTGTTTATCTCGGGCCATACATGGGTGCCAAGATGAGGCACTCCATCTTTCGAGCCTCTCCCGTGAACATTCGTCCACAACGTGTATCCTCTCACACCCAGTTTGTCGAGCATATATTCTACTCTCTCGGTTAGTGCCTGATTATATACTATTAATATTGCTTTCATGTCTTATAAATTTGAATTATTTTTATGAATTTCCGCTTCCATTAATTAAGGAAGTCCATTCCGTTATATTCATCACCTTTTTTGCGTTCCTCGACTCTTCTGACAAATATAGCGTAAGCCACCGGCACAATTATAAGCGTCACAATAGTCGAAAAAGTCAGACCTCCAATAACAGCCACTCCCATAGGGCTCCATAGTTCGGCGCCCGAGCCGAAACGAATGGCCAGCGGAAGCATACCAAGTATAGTTGTGGCGGATGTCATGAGCACAGGCCTCAACCTCGACCTGCCTGATAAAACTATAGCTTCGTAAAGTTCAAGCCCTCTACCCCTCATAAGATTAATAAAGTCCACAAGCACTATAGCATTCTTAACCACAATTCCCACAAGAAGTACAGTTCCTATTCCGGAGATGATGTTGAAATTAGTACTTGTAATAAACAGGGCGATGACAACGCCTGAAAGCGCAAAAGGAATTGAGAACATTATTATAAAAGGCATTTTGAGCGACTCGAATTGTGAAGCCATAACTAAATATACAAGGATAAGGCTTACGAGAAGAAGTGTTGCAAGATCCCTGAATGATTCCATCTGCTGCTCTATAGCACCGGATATTTGTACTACTACTCCTGACGGTTTTACAGTTGAATCAATAGCTTTCTGGATATCATTTTGAAGGTCTGTAAGTGAACGTTTATAAGGGGTAAGCGATACGGTCACAATTCTTTCCTTTCGTTTCCTTTCAATGCTTGGGGGAGCCCAGTATTCCTTTACCTGAGCTACTTCCGCCAGCCTTACAACCTGTCCGGTAGGCGTAGGAATACCAATATTTTCAATTTTGGTTAAAGTATTGCGGGAATTTTCTTTTAACCTTACAATAATATCATATTCATCCCCTGACTGGCGCAGCCGTGTGGCGATAAGGCCGTCAGCCCTGTTTTTTAAGGCTGTTCCGGCCGTAGCAGTAGTAAGTCCGCTTGCACTTAGTTTTGCCTGATCGAAAATAATTTGTAGTTCAGGTTTTGATTTCCCCCTGCTTATTGTTACGTCCTTTGCTCCTTCTATTTTTTTTATTTTCTCGGCAAGCTCTTCTGCAACTATATTTGTTGCTGAAATATCATAGCCGTAAACTTCCACATCAACATTTGTAAATCCGAAGCCGCCCATACTACCTGACGTACTTACAGTATAATCTATTATTTCGGGGAACTTTGCCAGGTCTTTCCTCATATCTTCAGCTATTTCCCAAACTTTTCTTTTCCTTTCTTCGACAGGAAGTAACCTGATATTCTGACTTATAACGTGTGTGCCTCCCGACATTACAAGGGATGCTATACCCCCCTCCCTTTGTTCACCTGTCGTGGTTGAAATAGTTTCAATTTCAGGATATTTTGCTTTGAAAATACTATCAATTATGTTTGCCGTTCTTATAGTCCTGTCAACCCTTGTTCCGGTTTGTAATTCAATATTAGTGGTAAGCCTTGATTCATCAGTTTCAGGAAAGAATTCTGTGGGAATAACAAGGAATAGTAACATGGAAGATACAAAAATTAGAAAAGCGCCGATAACCACAACTCTTTTGTGCCATAACGCCCATCGCAGTGCTCTCTCATAGAATCTGTCGAGCCCATCGAGCCATTTCCTTATGCTGCCATCATAAGTCCAGCGAGATGCATCTTGTTTGACAGGTCTATATTTGAGCATCAGCGCGCTAAGAGTTGGAGTAAGTGAGATTGCAGCCAATACCGAAGTAATGATAACTATAGTAACGCTCATTCCAAGTTGTCGGAAAAGAATTCCGGTAAGGCCTTTAACGAACGTCAGAGGGAAGAATACTGCAACAACAGTGAGAGTACTAACTATTACGGCAAGCCATACCTCGTTAGTAGCATAAATTGACGCCTCCCGCGGTCGGCTGCCTCTCTCTATATGCTTTGTAATATTTTCGAGCACAACTATAGCATCGTCAACCACCATTCCTATGGCTATCGAAAGAGAAATGAGTGAAATTATGTTTATTGTTGCATCGGCAACAAACAGATAAATAAACGCAACGAACAACGAGACAGGTATGGTGCTTATTATTATCAAGGTAGCTCTCCATCTGCCGAGGAAGAACAAAACGACAAGAATCACAAATATTGCGGCAAATAAAATTGTTTCAGTAAGATTGTTGATTGAATCCTGTATAAATGTTGCACTTGCAAATAATTCTTCAATCTTTACATCAGGAGGCATTTCTTTTTGTACCTGATTAACAGTTTTTCTAATCTCCCTGGTAACTTTTACAGTATTGCCGCCGGTCTGCTTCAGGACAAATATTCCCATTCCCCGGTCACCATTTATCTTTGTATCTAGTTTTGTTTCACTTATAGTATCTCTTACCTCCGCTACATCTCTCAGATAAACAGTATTTCCATTATAATAACTGACAACAATATCTTTCATCACATCACTTTCGGGGAATTGTCCCTCCACTCTTAGTGCATACTCGGTCTGTCCCATTTCGATGTAACCGGCCGGAATATTAAGGTTTTCCGCTCTAAGCACGTTACCTATCTGTTCTATAGTGAGATGATAGGCTTCCATTTTTTGAGGATCTATATCTATATAAATATCCCTTCCCGGAACACCCGTAAGGGTCACGGAGCCAACACCGTCAATTCTGTTAATCGGATTAACAAGCTTTTCATCAAGTAGCTTTTCAAGACCCTGATAGCTTTCTTTTGCCGTAATAGTATAATAGATTATAGGCATCATGTTTGTACTGAGCTTCATAATAGTCGGGTCCTCGCAGTCTTCAGGAAGAAATCTGGATATTAAATTCACGTTGCTACGTATTTCATTCATCGCCTCGTCCAGATTGCTTCCATATTCCAGTTCAAGAACAACTGCCGAAATTCCATCTCGTGAAAAGGATCTCAATTCCTTCAGATTTCCTACACTGCTCAACGCATTTTCAATAGGCTTTGTAACGTTTTCCTCAATGTCAGATGCACTTGCTCCCTGATATGTAGTCAGAACTGTCAGGTATGGGACTTCTACTTCAGGAAGAAGATCCACAGGAAGCTGGGTAAGAGAATAGACACCCAGCACAATCATTGCCACAAAGATCAGAATAGTGGTTACAGGTCTTTCAACTGATGAACTATATATGCTCATTTTTTACTTTTCTTTTGTTATTTAACAACTTCAATTTTATCGCCATTAAAGAGCTTACTCTGACCTTCATTTATCACAAGGTCACCTTCTTTAAGATTTTCTGACAAAATTTCAAGATTATCATCGAATCTTTTACCTATTATGACATCAACTCTTTTAGCCACGCCGTTTTCGGCAATCATAACATACCTGATATTTGTGCCCTCTTGCATCAGTACAACAGAAGCCGGAACGACAAAGGTCTCCACCTCACCAAGGTCCATTGCAACTCTGACAAACATTCCAGGTTTAAGCATTTCATTCCGGTTTGGTACTTCGATTTCAACATTGAACGACCTTGTAATAGGATTAACTGTTGGTGAAATCCTGAATACTTTTCCCTGAAAAGTTTCATTTTTATAAACATCCGGAGTAATGGTTGCACTCATGCCTTTTTTTACAAGTGGATAATATTGCTCCGAAATGCTTACATTAACCTTTACAGGATTTATCTGTATCACCGTTACAACAGCCGGTTTGCCGCTGCTAGAAGGCGTACCTGTATATAACTCGCCATTTTCATAATATCTGCCTGTTACAATACCATCAAAAGGTGATTTAAGAAGTGTATTCGTTTCGAGAAAATCAACATTGGTTTTAGTTACATCGTACTGTGTCTTCACCTGGTCGTATTGCTGCTGTTTAGCGCTTCCGGCCTTAAGAAGGGTATCAAGCCTCCAGAGATCCTTTTCAAGGCTGCTTAGTTGCAGCTTGAGCTGGTATAGCTGAGTTCTGTCCATAAGAAAAAGATTATCACCTTTTTTAACCCTGTCTGCAACCTCAACATAAATCTTATCTATTCTTCCTGGAGAAGAAGGTGCCATATTTACTTCCTCATAAGGAAGAATAGTTGCTGTATAATCTATCGTCCTGGATATCATCGTTCTGGCAAGAGGCATCACCCTTACTGATGCTGCAGACTTTTCAGAACCTGACTGCCCTGTATTATTCGATACGCAAGCATTAATAGTCAGGCTGATAATAAGTATCGTCGGAATTGTTTTTGTTAATTTCATTTTATTAGAGATTATAGTTATAATATATTGTATCTTATTAAATTATAAATTATTTAACAGTTTATCTAAAGCTATCTTTGTCTGAAAGAGAGTGAAAAGTGCCGAAATGCAATTGTTTTCGGCCTGCAGGTACAGGCTATTGGATTGTGTAAGTTCAATGCTCGATGCCATGCCATGTCTGAATTTATTTTCCATACTTTGATAAATTCTTTTTGAGATCTCGACATTTTCCTTTTGTGTCTGATATTGCATGTTTGCATTCACCAGGTTATATCTCAACTGTTTTTCCTGAATCAGAAGTTGTTCGCTAACCATTTCTTTTGCCGTCCTTGCTTTTTCGACATTTATCTGTGCTTTTCTTATAGATGAATATCTGTTGCCGCTTGAAAAGATAGGAACGGATAATTGCAGGCCTATCACAGAGTTTTTGAACCACCGCAAGTCTGATAACTTATCTCCCATGCCATTAATACCATAAGTATAAAAGCCTGCAAGAGATGGTAAGAGTGCGGCTTTCTTACCTTTAAGGGCCAGAACTGACATTTTTTCCTGATCGTCGGTAAGAATGTATGAAACGTTCTGAGTATAATCGAATTCTTTTGAAAGGAGAGCCTCCACATTAATCTGTGCCGTAAGGGATGTAAGATTTTCCTTCAGAACAATTTTTGTACCTGCAGGAACACCTAACTGAAAACGAAGAAGATTATAGTTCACTTCTATTGTCCTTTCAAGCTGGTTCCGGCTATTTTCGACCATTTTCACATTCGATTCCATCTGGTCAACATCTGTTTGCTCAGCCATCCCTGCTGCCAGCATTGCACGTGTAGCTTTAAGTGTTTCACGCAGATTGGCAATATTATTCTCAACGATTTCAAGCGAACGTTCAGACATGAGTATCAGAAAATAAGTTACACTAACAGTTTCCTTTGTATCGAGTTCTGAACGCTGAAGGTTGTGGCGATTGAGTTTCTCTGCAACCTTTGCTGTCTCAATTCCTATTATGTACGGAGCATTAAAAATAAGAGTTGTAGCCTGTATTGTTGCACCAGTAGAAAACTGTGTTCCAAAACTGACTGGAATTTTTGTGCCGGGCTGACCCATTAATTCACCGGGCAATAATGTTGTCATAAGCCTCAGATTATCATTTAAAGAGCCCGATACATTAATCTGGGGCAATCCTGCTGAAATTGCTTCCCAGTATGTATCCTTCGAAGCATCTACATCGAGTTGTGCAGAAATAACCATCTTGTTATTTCTCATAGCGTAATCCTGAGCATCCTTAAGTGTCAGGTTTAGTATTGATGTCGTATCTTTTAAGGTTGCATCCTGAGACAATAAATGACTCACGGGAGCAATCGCCATAAATATCAGTAAAAAAAAATTTTTGTTATGCATATTTCATTGTTTTAATAGTCTGTCGTCCTGTAAAAAGTCTTTTTTCTTGCTTTTCAATAAGTTTAAGGCCATCCGGGGTCGCAATTCCTTTAAGATAATTTATAATTGTATTTTTCATAACTTCTCTTCTCGGAAATTCTTCATAGGGATATAATTCATCTTTCATTACCCATAGCATCATAAAATAGATAGTCCTATTAACTATATCAGCATTAATATTTCTTCTGAATAGTTTCTCCTTAATACCTCGATCAATTAACTGCTGGTTGTTTTTGAAATCCGGAATTTCAAATTTTATTTTCTTTTTAATGATTAATTCCCGGTGAATTTTTTTAATGTCTTCAATAAATCCCGGACTCATATTATAGAAATGATCGAGTGTTATACGAATGAGCTTGAAAATTGCACTTATTATATTTTCAGATTCATTTATAATCTGTGATACAACTTCTTTTTGTTTTTTAGACATATTTTCGAAAACACCGATAAGCAATTCATCTTTATCCGAAAAATATTCATATATTGTCCTTTTCGAAATGCCCAGATTGGTTGCAATAATATCCATAGTAACGGATTTTATTCCATATTTTCGGAATAATTCTGCAGCTCCTTCAATTATTTTACTTTTTGTGTCCATAATAAAAACGGCGTGAAAATAATAAAACTTTTTTAGTTTATTTAGTTTTAACTTTTTTTTAACTATTTTTTAACTAAAATATCCGGAGGATTTAAAAAAGCGACTGACAGTGCAGCATTCCAGACTGTATTTTCAGACAGAGTACTCAGCTATCTGTACAGATAAAGCTATCTGTACAGATAAAGAAAACCCCTGTATGCTTTACCTTCGTAAATTATGTCGTCCCACCCTCTTGCACGTATGACATAAAAATAAACTCCCGGAGCAGCTTTTATGGCTGACTTGTTTATTGTCCCGTCCCATCCCTTCCACTCATTGAGCGTTTGTCCCTCGCCATAAAAACTATAGACCATCATTCCGCTCCTGCTGTATATTTCAACACTCAAGCTCCTGAGCGATTTAGATTCCACCACAAAAAAATCATTTATCCCGTCGCCGTCCGGAGTAAAAACATTCGGTATATCCAACTCCGACGGTTCAACCACTATCTTTTCAGATTTTATCGAGTCAATACACATATTTTCACTTTCTACAATTAGTGTTGCAAAGTACTCGCCCGGTTTATAATAAATATGTGGAGGCGGATTTTTAAAAGTCGATATAGAATCATCTCCAAATTTCCATAAATATTTGAAGCCTCTCACCGACTTATCGGTAAATGTCACTTCCAGAGGTGCTTCACCGCTTGTCGGGTTAACGGAAAAATTGGCTTTAACGTGTATCGATGTATATGGAAATGATGATTCTGCCGAACACATAAAACTGTCGGTTACCTGAAGCTTATAAACAACATCCTCAAGAGGAGGAGCATAAGTGACCGGCTTAAGTTCAATATTTGGAAATGGTATTGATGACGGAGGAGTGGATGACCACATAAATGAGACAGAATTTTTAAGTCTGATTCCATTACCGCTTAATGGATCGTAATAATAAAATGTATCAGCTGCTGCTTTACCAGATAACGCAACATAATAGCAAGTGAAGTTCTTAAGTTTTGCCTCGACATAAGGTTTGTCGAGATGCACCCATGCAACAAGGCTCGTATCATAACCCGTTCCATCAACAATCTGCACTCTGTATCCACCTTCATCAAGGCTGTCCAAAGAAGATCTGAACACCCCATTTTCAGATTTAATAAATATACTGAAATCCTTTGCCGTTGTATCCCATTTATGCCAGGTAAAATCAAAGGGAGCTGTTCCTCCGGGGCTTTCCGCCTGGAGGGTGCCCCTTATATTGCCCGTTGAATTGCAAAAAATAAATATCGGATGCCTTATCCCAAGGGTATCAGAAGGATATTGCGTAAACCTTATTGCATTCGAAGAGGGTGATGAAATCTGCGACAAACAAATAAAAGGCAGAAATTGTATAAAGACTGTCAGAAAATAACGCACAGGTACCGAGTTTATTTGCATCTAAAACGGTAAAAAGTCAGTAATTTGTATAATTCATGACAAGTATAATGAAATCTTGCTTCGGCATGAATAATAATATGTTAATTTTTCTTATCTCTTTGTATTTGAGACAGTTAATAGTTAAAATCATATAAGCTTTATAATGCCATTAAAAGTATAAAACTCTTATTGCTTTTGTACATATTTTTATAATTACTGTTGATAAAATATCAGAAATAATCTACCTTTTTACGGCCAATGATATATGATATTAGTAAATTTGCCGTCACACACGGCAAAAAATTACAGCCGTATTCAAATGAAAAACAATTATTTAGAAGAACTCGATGATGCACAGCGTGAAGCAGTGCTGAATACTGCCGGACCATCGCTGATTATTGCAGGTGCGGGAGCCGGGAAAACTCGTACTCTGACATACCGGATCGCCTATCTTCTTGAAAAAGGCATCAAGGCAAACCGTATCCTTGCTCTGACATTTACCAATAAGGCTGCAGGCGAAATGAAGGAAAGAATAACCGGTATAGCAGGTTTTGAAACTACCCGATACCTGTGGATGGGAACTTTCCATTCGGTATTTGCCAGAATTCTTAGAACAGAAGGCGAAAAACTTGGGTATAAGCCTTCATACACAATTTATGACGCAGCAGATTCAAAAAGCCTTATAAAAAGTATTATAAAAGAGATGGGACTTGGAGACGATGTTTACAAACCAGGTGTAATTTCGGCAAGGATTTCCTGGGCAAAAAACAACCTGATTACAGCATCAGCGTATTCCGGGAATCCTGAATTCAATGAATACGACAAGGCGATAAAAATGCCGCTTCTGGGAGAGATATATAAAAATTATGCTGTAAGGTGTTTCAAAGCCAATGCCATGGATTTTGACGACCTTCTACTGAACACAAATATTCTGTTTCGCGATTTTCCTGACATACTCGAAAAATATCAGAACAAGTTCGATTATATTCTCGTCGACGAGTATCAGGATACCAATTACGCCCAGTACCTCATAATAAAAAAACTTTCCGAAAAACACAGAAATATATGCGTAGTTGGAGATGATGCCCAGAGTATCTATTCATTCAGGGGTGCAAGAATAGAAAATATACTCGAGTTCAAAGACG
>CAZIRN010000090.1:0-8966 GCA_964541495.1 uncultured Rikenella sp.
CTGATAACTTACCTCAATTGCATAAGAGCTGCAAAGAATTTATAGCTGTTTTATTTTAGGTTACTAATTCATATTATCTATACTATTTGGTTAAAAGAAAAAATTTATAGTGTATTTTTGTAACTTTTTAAGGAAGTTTTAATAGAAAAATATTAATTAGACTTAACACAATGATTTTGAATAAACTTTATAAAGAATTCTTTAATAGTGAAAAGGCCGGGGGATTAATTCTGGTCATTATGACAATAATTTCGATGATAATAGCTAATTCTTCCCTGGGCACTACTTATATAAATTTCTGGAATCGTGAATTTGGAAGTCATACAGTTACACAATGGATTAATGACGGACTTATGTCCATATTTTTCCTTCTCATCGGCCTGGAATTGAAGCGAGAGTTATATAAAGGAGAACTCTCGAACCTTAAAAATGCTTTATTACCAATATTTGCTGCCGTTGGCGGGATGATCATTCCAGCTACAATTTACTCATTGTTAAATTTTAGAACAGATTATCGGTCTGGAGCAGGAATACCTATGGCGACAGATATTGCATTTGCAATTGGCATATTATCGTTGTTGGGCAAGCGAGCACCTGCATCGTTAAAAATATTTTTGACAGCATTGGCTACAGTTGACGACCTTGGTGCTATTATCGTAATAGCAGTATTTTATACACGTTCTGTATCTTTATTTTATTTATTGATTGTTTTGGGAGTAATCATTTTACTTATTGTCCTGAACAGACTAAAAGTAAATAATCTTATCCCATACTTACTTGGTGGCATTGTAATGTGGATTTTTATGTCTAAGTCAGGTGTTCATCCGACAATTACTGGTGTAATATTAGCTTTTATCCTTCCTTGTTCAAACGGAGATGAAAATACACCTTCATGTAAACTACAACACGTTCTTCATAAACCGGTTGCATTTTTTATTTTACCATTGTTTGCATTAGCCAATACATGTATTTCAATAGATAATGCTTTACTGGGAGGATTGCGACAAAGCTACAGTATTGGAATAATTCTTGGGCTTGTAATTGGAAAACCTTTAGGGATCTGGCTGTTTTCTTTACTTGGTGTAAAGCTTGGCTTTTGTTCTTTACCCTCTGACCTGTCATGGAAGAACATTGTCGGAGCAGGAGTTCTTGGAGGGATCGGTTTTACAATGTCAATTTTTATTACTTTTCTTGCTTTTAACAACTTAGAAATGATAAATATCTCTAAAACCGCCATTTTAACCGGTTCATTGATATCCGGAATTTTAGGCTTGCTTATTTTAGAATTAACACTTAGAAATCAAATTGAAAATATGGACAAAACATAAGAGTAAGATATACCTGACAATAGCATTTCAATGGTAGTTTATTATTAAACAGATTATAAATCATTCAGCACTATAAAAACGACTGATAAAAAATATTTTAATAATTATGTGAATACTTCCAAATCATATTCTTTATATGTTTAGAGAAAAAGATTATGGGTGTATTGAATTATAGTTAATTGTTTACGATAAATTTTATTCTTATTCGTCTGCTGTTTATAAAACCTTAGCCGGCCAACATATTAGTTGGCGCTGTCTGTACGGTTAAAGCACTTCAGAAGAAAGAAAGGGAGAAAGACAAAAGATAAAAGACAAAAGACAAAAGACAAAAGACAAAAGTAATTGAGGCATGTATATTCTATTAATTTTAAGACAGCGAAGCATCAGGACAGCGTAACATATCAGACATAAAAATCTTTCTATATGAAGACAAAGGCGGTGCGTATATATGGGAAAAGAGACCTGAGGCTCGAAGAGTTCGAGCTTCCGGAGATGGGCGATGATGAGATTCTGGCTCAGGTTATATGCGATAGCATCTGCATGTCGTCGTATAAGGCGGCTCTTCAGGGAGACGAACATAAAAGAGTTCCGAACGATATTGCGGTTAATCCGACAATTATAGGGCATGAGTTTACAGGTGTGATTCTGAAAGTCGGCAAAAAATGGAAACATAAATTCAGCGAAGGACAGAAATTTGCCATTCAGCCTGCCATGGCTCACATGGGCACTCTTAATGCACCGGGCTACTCTTACAGATATATTGGCGGCGATGCAACATATATTATTATTCCTGATATAGTGATGGAGGCCGACTGTCTTCTTCCGTATGAAGGCGAGGCTTTTTTCCCTGCTTCACTGGCAGAGCCGATGTCGTGCATCCTTGGAGCCTTTCATGCAAGTTATCATGTACGTCCCGGGACTTATATTCATGAGATGGGCACCAGGAAGGGCGGTAATCTGGCCATTCTGGCAGGCGCCGGACCTATGGGGCTTGGCGCTGTTGATTATGCCCTCCATCAGGAGCGTAAGCCTTCCCTGGTCGTAGTAACCGATATTGATGAGAAACGCATTGCTCGCGCCGCCAGCCTATTTACATCGGAACATGCGTTAAATGAAGGTATAAAACTCGTTTATGTAAATACATCCAGAATTGATAATCCTGTGGGATATCTTAAAAGCCTTACTGGCGGAAAAGGTTACGACGACGTTTTTGTTTTTGCGCCTGTTCGTCAGGTGGTGGAGCAGGCCGATGCCATACTTGGCTTCGACGGATGCCTTAATTTCTTTGCCGGACCTGCCGATCCTGGCTTTACTGCCGCTATTAACTTCTATAACGTTCATTATTCTTTTACTCATATAGTCGGCACATCCGGCGGAAATACCGACGATATGAGAGAATCGCTAAAGCTGATGAGTGAAGGGAAAATTAATCCTGCAGTTATGATAACCCATGTTGGCGGACTTGATGCAGTTATTGAAACAACGCTTAATCTTCCCTCTATCCCTGGAGGTAAAAAACTTATATATACAAATATTTCAATGCCTCTGATTCCTCTTTACGAACTGGAGGGAAAGGCAGCAACAGATTCCTTTTATAAGGGATTGCACGAGATAGTGTCGAAAAATAACTATATCTGGAACCTTGAGGCAGAACGATATTTACTTGCAAATGCAAGATCAATATAGTTATAGTAGTTCAAACATGCCTCTGTAGCAAAATCAACTGCAGTGGAAATTATCTTTTCCCACTCCTGTCTGCCGAGTTTGTTAATGTCGGAAGAAAAGATTTTATCCCGGTAAAATGCTGTTATCAATCCGGCATTGAAAGAATCTCCGGCTCCTATTGTACTTACAGGCGTTATCTTTTTTACCGGGAACTTGCCGGAAAAGGAATTGGTCATCACCCATACACCTGTTGTTCCAGTAGAGTAAATCATACACGCTGATAATTTTCCGACTTCTTCCCATGCCTCCTGAGGGCTGGCTGCACCGAAAATATTCTTAAAGTCTTCATTCGATCCTCTTACAATAGTTGCAAGTTTCATGTTGCCGGTAAGCATGGGAAGTAAAGTATTGAGCTTGTTCAGGTGAGAGCTTCTGAAGTTGGGATCGTAAATGGTTAAAGCACCATTACGGAATGCCTCAATTGCAAGAGGGAACAGCTTGTTTCTTACTGCAGGTGTGATTGAATATATCGAACCAAAGAGGAACACATCATGTTCGCTGATTAAAGGCATTTGTATCGAAAGACGTTCTGGAGGGTAGTTTGTATAGAATGTGTAACGGGCATTGTTCTTTTCGTCGAGAAAAGCGAGGGCCAGGGCTGTGTTTCCTCCAGAAAATCTAGAAATATATTTTAAATTTATATTGTTTTCTTTGAGGAATTTATCTATAAGGTTTCCCGGGTCGTCGTTTCCATATTCGCTTATTAAGTAAACCGGAAGGCCAAGTCTGCCGAGCGACACCGCTGTGTTTAGCATGGCTCCTCCCGGGCTGGCAGCTTCAGGCCGGTCTCCCCTGAAAATAATATCAATCAGCGATTCTCCAATAGTAAAAATACTTCTCATTCATTTACAAAGTTTATTTTTTTTCTCCTAATTCATCTTTATGCTCTTCAAGTTCAAATACTTCATAATTATAACACTTTAGGTGCCGATAAAAACGCAAGGGAAGCTCCGGCAATAATAAAAATAAGAATATAAATCACCAGGGTAATTATTATAAAAACGCCAAGATAGAACCAAAAAGATTTCATGTTTTTGAATGCTTTTCCGAGTTCCTTATGGTCGAGTGTTTTAACTGCCCTTGCAGTATGCCGTGAAAACCTGTACAGAAAAAATACAGGAATGAAGTAGATTATGGCAAAAAAGAGAACAAGAAGAAAAAGAAGTATGCCTGCAACACCGCTCATGGGCTCTGCTTCTCCAAAGCCTTCAATACTTTCGGTTGCGAAAAATTTTGAAAATGACATCAGTAACTTATCTGCTTCCAATGCTCCCAAAAGCATTATTCCGATAAGCACAAAACCCAGTATAGCAAAAAACATTGTCCATTTCCGGGTAGTGTTAAGATAAGCGAGCGATCCCTTTCCTATTTCAATCTTTTCTTCTTCAATCTGATTTTCCATATCCTGATAATTAATTCCTTTAACCTTTTATATCGCCTCTTCGCTTTTTAGCCTTTTCTCTCACTATCCAAACAATGGACCGTATGCCATGCACGCCCTGTAGTCGGCTCCTTCTTTATCCATTCCGAAGGCGTTCCATGCGCTCGGGCGGAATATATTCTCTTCCTGGACGTTATGCATACAAACAGGTATTCTAAGCATCGAAGCGAGGGTTATAATATCGGCGCCGATATGGCCATAGCTTGAAGCGCAGTGGTTAGCACCCCAGTTTGCCATTACCGAATACACATCCTTAAAAGGTCCTTTGCCAGTTAGTCGCGGTGCAAACCATGTTGTGGGCCATGTCGGGTCGGTACGGTCGGTAAGTATTTTGTGCATCTTATCGGGTAGTTCAACTGTATATCCTTCTGCAAGTTGAAGTACCGGACCAAGTCCTTTTACAAGATTGACTCTCATTATTGTTATCGGCATTATTCCTTTTGTATTGAATTGTGATGAGAATCCTCCACCCCTGAAATAGCCGGTATTTGCAGGCATCCATACGGTTGCTTTAAGACATTCCTCAACATCCGTTTGAGTAATCTCCCAGAAAGGTTTAATGACACTCTTTCCGTCTTTAGTCTGGCAACCCGAGAAATCGAGTGAAGAAGCGCCCGAATTGATAAGATGGATTATTCCTTCCGAGGCAAGGTCTGAAGGTTTGATGCCGGTCACCCTCTTGATTGACGCAGGGCTCCAGTAAGTTCTTATATCTGAAAACATCTGAGCAGTATTGGTAAGCAGATAGCCGAAAAGCATGGCCACCCCGTTCAGTGCGTCATTTTCTGTTGCAACAAGATATGGTGGCCGGATTCCGTTCCAGTCGAATGATGAGCATAGAATTGCTTCGAGGAAATCGCCGTTGGGCATAAAATCGGTCCACTGACGCTGGCCCTGGAAGCCAGCGAGGAGTGCATTATGACCATGTGATTCCTCACCGAAACCCATTTTTTCGAGTTTAGGGTTGCCCACCATCAGGTCACGGGCAATGATGGTCATCTTTACAACCGTTTCCCAGTCGGAGTCTTTTTGCTGACGTGTTTTAGGCCTTTCATTTGTATCTGCTCCTTCTTTGCAGTATTTTTTTGTCCATGCAAGGCCTTTCTCAAATTCTTCTTTGTCGTATATCCCGAGGTTGATGCGACGAATAAATTCCGATAAATCTATGTACTCGTTACGCATACCGAGATAATCATAGAAGAAGTCATCACGGACTATCGAGCCTGCTATTCCCATTGCAACAGAACCCATTGAAAGATACGATTTACCTTTCATATAAGAGACTGCCAGTCCGGCTTTAACGAAACGCAAGATTTTCTCTTTTACATCGTCGGGAATTGTTTCGTCGTCGGCATCCTGTACATCGCGGCCATAAATGCCGAACGCCGGCAATCCTTTCATGTTATGCCCGGCAAGTGCGGCGGCGAGATATACGGCTCCGGGACGCTCGGTTCCGTTGAAACCCCAGATAGCTTTTGGGGTAAGAAGATCCATGTCAATAACCTCGGTTCCATAACACCAGCAGGGCGTCACGCTAAGGCTTACCCCGACTCCGTTTTTATTGAATTTTTCGGCGCACATAGCTGCTTCAGCCACTCCGCCTATAGTCGTATCTGCTATAACGCACTGCACTGGAGAGCCATCGGGGTATTTAAGCGACGATGAAATAAGATTTGCAGCATTCTGAGCCATTTTCATGGTCTGGTTTTCGAGCGATTCGCGAACGCCAAACATACGTCCGTCAATGACGGGTCTGATTCCGACTTTTGGGAAATCGCCAGTAACACGTCTGTAATTGCTCCTGTTTCCGGTTTCTTTCTTTGCCATATTTTATTGTTTTTAATGATAACATTCAATAACAAATATAACCATTTAGTTTAATATGAAAATTTCTGAAAGAGTTATTTATTCAACTCTCTTCGAATAAAAAATGAACTCCAAAATAAATTTATTTCCATCTGAAATCACAGCCGGTACAAAATATTTTTGTCCTGATTTTTTCAGAGTTCGACGCTTCAGACTGAAAAATGGTTGTCAATATCAGCAATTAATAATAAACCAAAACTTAATTCAAAAAGATTTTTTTTGATGAAACCGGCAAATGCGAAGAAAAGTTTTTCTATTGAAGCTTCATTTTTTATATAATGTGATAAACATTATATAATATTATTAATGGACACTATCATGGCTAATTGTAATATAATTTTAAGTTAATGAATTAATAGGGTTTAAAACAATTCCAACTGGTCGCTCTCTTTCTTTTTTTTTGTATTTATATGAGCAACTTCTGTCTCTATCAGTTCTTTTTCAATCTCATCAAGGAAATAGCTTCTTCTCTGAATTAATTCCTTGCCCATTAAAAGTCTTTGCCTGGCATTCGTAAGGAATAAATAGTTTTTAGCACGTGTCATGCCGACATACAACAGACGTCTTTCTTCTTCAGGATCGGCAGTCTTTTTTTCATAAAGTGAATAAGGTATTAAATTTTCTTCGCAGCCTGTAATGAACACGCAACTGAATTCAAGACCTTTTGAAGAATGAAGAGTCATAAGATTTACAGCTTCGGTTTTTGGCTTCCATGTATCAATTCCAGTACCAAGTAGAATATGTTGAAGTAATGCCTCTTCATTACCTTCGTATTGTTTAGCAAGGTCTATTAGTATGCTTTGCACAAATTCATTTTTAAATCGGTTTTGAAAACAAATACTTGTGATCAATTCCAGCTTGCTTATAAGAGATTTACCTTCGAAACTTTCTTTCAATTTTTGTAGTATTTCCTCGCTGATATTTATCTTTTTAAGAAGTCTGGACTTCAGAAAAGTATTTTCAGGATTTGATATAATTCTGTAAACATCCAGGATGGATTTAACAGGTTCCTGTTTCAGAATCGGCACCTCACCGATTTTTTGATAAGGAATATTATGGTCATTCAATGCTTTTTCAATTACAGGCATCTGCAAGCTGGTTCGGCATAAAACTGCAAAGTCAGAAAGGCTTTCGATTCCCTCATATTTTGCACCTTCCGCAACCTGACTGTCAATTGAAAAGAATCCCATTCCTCCGATCATATTTTCGATATTTCGGGCAACGAATTCCGCTTCACTTTTATCAGTCGGATTTTCAGAGATTTTTATCTTCACTCCCTTTTGTAAACCTTCGAGAAATTTCTGATTTGTTTTCAAAATATTCTCTGAAGCCTTAAGTATCGAATCGGAGCAGCGATAGCTTTTCTTTAACCTGAAAACTGTGGCATTTTCATAATCCTCTCTGAACATTTGAATGTATCTGACGTCAGCTCCTCTAAATCCGTAAATTGCCTGATTGGGATCACCCACAACAAACAAGTTAGAGTCAGACCCCGGCATCAGTAGCTTTATCAATATGTATTGAGCTTGATTAATATCCTGATATTCATCAATTAGTATCCATTCAATTCTTTTCCTGTATTTTGCCAGGATTTCCGGATAGTTTCGAAAGATGTGCACAGGAAAAGTTATCAGATCATCAAAATCAAATGTATTCGATTGCCTGAGGATATTGTTATATTTTCCGAAGATCTCACCAATTGGGCTGTCGCTTATATCATTTTCAGGAATCAGCGATTGTTTAATCTCAGATATCCTTTCGCTCATGTCGGTAATGCCTGATTTACCTGTAACTATTTCTGAAAGAATATGCTTCTTGTCATCCTCATCTATCACTGATAAAAATTCTTTCTTTCCGCAGTTTTCCATAAACTCTTTTATTACGGAAAGTCCGAATGCGTGGAAAGTGCAAACAGTAAGACGATTCAGAATTTGTTCATCAAGCGTCACTGACAGTCGCTCTTTCATTTCTCCGGCCGCCTTATTTGTAAAAGTTATTGCTAAAATTCTGTCAGGTTCAGCCTTGCAATTTTTGATCAAATATGCGATGCGGGCAGTAATGACTTCAGTTTTGCCGGTCCCGGGGCCAGCAAGTATTAATGCAGGGCCAGTTAAATGTTCAACGGCAGACGTTTGTTCAGCATTTAATTCTGATGGTTTTTTGCCGGTGATGAATTCAGCTTTTGACGATCTTGCTTCTGAAGATTCACTTTCAAGCCCGCGGGCTTTTAGTTTGCGATATTCTGCAATGTCGAAGCCTATTAGCGGACGAGGATTATTTACGACTAAATATCTGCTTTCAGATTCTTCGAACAGAGATCCGTGGAGAGTATAACTTCTGGTTTCGCCTTCCTTGAAGAGTTTAATTATACCAAATTCCCCGTCGAATCCTTCCTTTATATACACTTCGCGGTTACGCAGACGCCTTATTGCTTCGCATAATATTCTCCTCCGATTTTATTGATTTGTTCGAGTTCTAAATTCAATAGAATATTGAATTCCGAACCGGCCTTATGCACCAGTTGCTTATAAGAGTTTTCCACTTTAATTGAAGAAGGCGAAACACCTTCTATTTCCGATAAGATTTCTCTTAAAGGTATCAGGCTG
>CAZIRN010000091.1:0-8838 GCA_964541495.1 uncultured Rikenella sp.
AATGAGATTACATCGGAGACAGGTCTGGCAGAATTTGAAAGAAAACTGACCGACCGTTTCGGCCCTTTGCCTTTACCTGCCCGTAGTTTACTTCAGATAGTTAAAATAAAATGGGCTGCTATGAAAACCGGAATCGAAAAAATCATACTTAAAAACAATACCCTGATTGCAGGTTTCGTTTCCGACCCGGGATCCCCGTTTTACAAGAGTCCTTTGTTTGCCACCGTTATTTCCCGGATAAATAATTATCCACAGAAAATGAGAGTCAAACAGAAGGATTTCAAACTTACCCTTACAGTTTCGGATGTAAAATCTGTTGAGGAAGTGCTTGATATACTGAAAAATCTTTCTGCTTAGAAAATGAATCTGATCCTTTTTTTATATTATCTCCGGCTTTTTGTTATTTTTGAGGTAACTTAATAAAAATGAATCTTGTAGCTGACATAGGGAATACAACTGTGAAACTTGCCGTTTATAAGTCAGAATTGAAGGAAGAATTGCACCGGTTTGAATCTCTTGATAAGAATTCATTAAATGATTTCATCTGTAAGCACGACATAGACAAGGCAATTATTTCCTCAGTAAAGGACATTCCCGGATTTATTACAGAAGTGCTTGGGGAAAAAGTATCATTTCTGCATATTCTGTCGGCCCGCTCAAAGCTCCCGTTTGCAATTGATTATGAAACACCCGAAACTCTTGGAAGTGACCGTATTGCAGGTATTGCAGGAGCATTTATGTCGTTCCCCGGGAAAGACTGTCTTATAATTGATGCCGGCAGCGCAATAACATTTGATTTTTTGATAAACGGAAGATTCAAGGGAGGTAATATTTCCCCGGGTATAGAAATGAGGTTCAGGGCACTCAATGCTTTCACAGGCAGACTGCCCAAGGTTCAGATAACTTCCACATATACTTTTCCTGCCTTAAATACGCATGATGCTGTTGCTGCAGGAGTAATAAGCGGAGTTATTTATGAAATAAATGAGTATATTCGCACGTTTGAGCAACTATATGATAGTTCCATTATAATTATCACGGGCGGTGACAGTGGTTTTCTGAAGGACAGAATTGCGGACAAACCAGTATACATGCCTGATATTGTGATTGATGGACTTAATTTTATTCTTGAGTACAATGCAAAATAAGTTCCTTTCTTTAATTATTATAGTGATTATTTTTTCCTTTCATCTGAACGGGCAGAAGCTTGTGAACTCGCCATACGCCCGGTTCAATTTAGGAGTTCTCAACCAGCAGGGAACATTCAGAAGCATTTCCATGGGAGGAATAAGTGCTGCAATGAGGGACAACAATACAATTTCCTATACAAATCCCGCATCTTACACTGGCTTTGACACCACATCGTTTGTATTTGATATCGGAATGGATCTGAGCAAACTAAAGCTTGAAGGTAATAATGAGAATTTCTCCACTACCGACATGAATTTCAGGCACATCCTTCTTGGTTTTCCTGTTGGCAGAAGGATAGGTTTTGCAGCCGGACTTGTGCCCTACAGCAACGGATACTATTACATTGCTGAAAAGATTATTAAAGGGAGCCCTGGCTGGAACGAGGCTACAGGAGATTATTCCTCAGCTCATAAAGGAACCGGCACATTAACATCACTTTTTACAGGAGCTGGTTTTGAAATCACAAAGAATATTTCGGCAGGAATAAATCTCACAGCTTTGTTCGGAACCCTTGAACGCCAGAACCAATTCGACTTTTCAGATCAGAATACTTTCAGCCAGAAAAACAAAGAGTCATTAAACATTACCGGATTCAATCTTGATTATGGAATTCAGTATACCGGAACATATAAAAAGAATTATTTTTTCAATGCCGGCATTTCATTTACAGCACCAAAATATTACAGAACTGTCCATGAACTGATGAAAGAACGCTATACAACATATTTTTATCTTCCCTATTCACCTGACACACTTTCAAACTTTAATTCAAAATCATCAGATTCCACACGGCTTCCGGGTTCTTTAAGGATAGGTATAATGGCCGGGAAAAAAGACAAATTTACTGCCGGAATTGATTTTGTAATGACAAAATGGAGTAAAGCAAAGATTCAGGGAGGAGATGCTGAAATGGCTGATACACGGTCGCTGATGATTGGCCTTGAATATATCCCGGAAAAATATTCCAACACCAGTTTTTTACGGAGAATTGAATACAGAATAGGCGGACGGATTGCAGATAACTACCTTTTGATTAACAGAATACAACTTAAGGAATATAGTCTAACCGGAGGATTGGCCATCAGGCTTAAAAACTCCATTTCAAAGGCATCTTTCTTTGTTGATTATACCAGACGTGTTGGAGATATTTCAGCAGGATTGCATAACGAAAGTATTTTTACTGTCGGGGCAAGCCTTAACCTGTACGACTTCTGGTTTGTTAAACGTAAATACGAATAGATGCCAGTTTCCGGTAACAATGCCCATAATAATTTCAGAAGTTTTTTTCATTCAGGAATAAAATTTTTGTTTCTTCCGGCAATTGTTCTGTTTATTTTTTCCTGCGAGCAGAAATTTGAAACAATCAGGAAGTCCGATATTGAATCCCTACCCACTCTTACTGTTAAGGATTTTGAAACAGTCTATACCGACTCAGCCAAAATTCAGCTGATAATGCGTTCAACACTTCTGGAAAGATATACTGACCGCAAACCGCAGTATTCGGAATTCAGGAAAGGCATAACGGTTCTTTTCCACGACGGCAACCCTGAGCCGGTTGCTTCACTTACATCAAAATATGCCAGGTTTAATGAAGACAAAAAATTATGGGAACTTAAAGACAGTGTGGTGGTGGTAAATGAAAAGAAAGAGACTCTTGAAACTGAGCTGCTTTACTGGGATCAGGAAAAGGATTTTGTTTACACCGACAGGTTTGTAAGGATAACAAGTGAGGAACAGATTGTAATGGGTACAGGTCTTGAGGCAAACTCCCGGTTTACAAGGTGGAAGATACGGAATGTAAATGCAATTATCTATCTTAAGGATGAAAAGTAAATATCTGTCGCTTGTTCTTGAAATAATCTGGATTGCTGTGGGTATTATCACTCTTGCCGCAGGGATAAATACTCTTTTTACAGGACCATGGAAAAGATCTGTCATTTTTTTTGTTATGGCCATAGTCTCTTTTGGTTTTGCCCGTTACAGGCATTTACAGCAAAAAAAACTGTAAATTTGTTTTATGGATAATTATTTACCCATACTTCTTGCAGTAATTTTTTCGGCCTATTTCTCCGGGATGGAGATTGCCTTTATTACTTCCAACAAATTAAGAATCGAACTTGACCGTAAACAGGGGGTTTTTGGTTCAGGTATAACTAAAATATTCGTTAATAATCCCGGGCAGTTTATTGCCACTATGCTTATAGGGAATAACATCAGTCTGGTTGTTTACGGTATAATCATTTCACGCATTCTCGGGCCTGTAATCAGCCTGTTTGTCAGTTCAGAAGCACTGATTCTTATTCTTAATACCCTCATCTCTACGGCAATTATTCTGATAGTGGCTGAATTTATTCCAAAAGCTCTTTTCAGGCTTAATCCCAATTTCTTCCTGAGGCTTTTCAGCATACCGACACTATTTTTTTATGTTATTTTTTATCCTGTATCAAAAATTTCGCTGTATATCTCAAATTCAATACTCCGGATCTTCCACTCCGGAAAGGCTCCAGAAAAGGGAAATGAAGAAAATATATTTTTCAGCAGGGCTGATCTCGATCACTTTGTGAATATTAATGCCATGGAAGGGGTTAAGGATGAATCGGAAAAGGAGAACATAAAGATTTTTCAGAACGCGCTTGATTTTTCAAATATCAGAGTGCGCGAGTGTATGGTTCCGCGTACAGAAATTGAGGCTGTAGATATCAATGACACTATTGAAAACTTAAGGGAGAGGTTTATTGCAACCAGATTTTCAAGGATACTTGTGTATTCCGGAACAGTTGACCAGATCGCAGGGTATGTTGAACTCAAGGATATGTTCAGGAATCCGCAGGATATTAAATCTGTACTGAGGAAGCTGGTAATTGTTCCTGAAACGATGCCGGCGAACAGATTACTCAGGCAGTTTGTTGATGAGAAGGTTAATATAGCGGTGGTTGTTGATGAGTTTGGTGGCACATCGGGTATGATTACCATAGAGGATGTTCTTGAAGAGATTGTAGGTGACATTGAAGACGAGCATGATGTTAAGGAACTTGTTGAGAAGCAGGTGGGAACAAATGAATATATTTTCTCAGGCAGGCTTGAAGTTGATTATCTGAATGAAAAGTATAATCTTAATCTCCCTGAAAATGATGACTACGAAACGCTTGCCGGGATGATTCTGTATTATCACGGAAGCATCCCGAAGAACAACGATATTATACGCATTAATAATATTGTTATAAAAGTTCTCAGGGCTACTTCAACAAGGCTTGATCAGGTAAATCTGAAGGTTGAATAAATTATTTTTATAAGTTCAAAAAAAACTTTTTGAAAAAAAAGAAGGTGCTTCATTTTTTGTAAAGCACCTTCTGTGAATTTTCCCGGTAATAGTACTATCTCTTTTCTGGTTTTCTTAATACAGAATTTACCCTGTTAATAACAAAAGTTTTATTACCCGATTTTGTTTTGTTCAGAGTAATTTCAGCAAGGAGATAAGTATGACCATCTAAATAGCTTGAATATGTTTCAGCAATACCTTTTGGATCGCCTTCGTAATAAATATCATATTTGATAACCATTGTTGGGCTACTGCCGCAGTTATCCCATGTGCCTGAACCTTTTATATCATACCTGTATTGCTTAGCCTTATATTCAGTGGTATAGATATGTTGCCTTGCAATTGTCACAGTCCCGTCATCATTTATATTAACAATGCAGTTACCCCCTTCAACAACTGTCTCAGCCCACCAGTCTTCAATAAAAGGTACACTTATGTTGTTCATCTTCAGCGAAGTCGAATTGTTTACTGTGGTAGTAATAGTGCTTTCATAATAATAAGCATCTGTACCTGACCATGATCCGACAAGATCATTCATTCCGTTCTTGAGGGGGCAAAAAGGTTTAACCTTTACTTTAAAAACTTTTTCCGGTGATGTCACCCCGCCAGCAGTGGTTTCTGTAACTTTAACCAATGCTGTATCTTTTGCAGGTAAGACATTAAACTGGACTGTGGCTGTTTTAGTATCGCTGCTGACTGATTTTACAGTAGCATCAACAGCCGACCAGTTCCATGTTGATCCGGCACGGTCGTAGGTAACCTTGAACTGATATGACTTTGTTTGCAGTACCAGTGAAGGACCTTCAGCCTTAAGCACAAGCGGGATAACATCGGTTGCCTTGTAGTTATCCTGGTTTTCTTCCATGTAGGTTTTCCCACAATCTGTTATCAGCATGGCAAAGACACACATGAAAGCTAATTGAATTATATTCCTTTTCATATTCATATATCTAATTTTTACTTCAAATTAATGTCAGAAATTATTAAAACCATCCACCATTGGAATAGTCTTTACCGGCAACGCCCTGATCTTTTCCGAATGTATAGTAATCCATCATGTTAACCTGAAGTTGCTGGCCGGGGATCGGAAAATGCAAAGGAGTACCTTTCTGCAGTTTGTCAGCTTTTCTCATTGTAAAGAATTCAACTCCCAAACCACTGCAAAAGAGTTCAATGTTTCTTTCATGGAAAATAGCAGCTTCAATTTCGGATGCATTTGCACTTACCGGGGCAAGGCCTCCGCGTGTAACTCTTGTTCCGGAATTTATTATTGCTGCTGCTCCTGCCAGATCCGGGCCTGATTTCTTTAACAAAGCTTCAGCCTTGAGTAAATCGTTTTCCGCCTTATAAAAAACAGGTGCAGGTTCTTTCCATGTGCTCAGGTATTGGTCACGTCTTTTGAAACGGTAGCATGAAAAATGGTAGTATCCGCGTTCAACTTTGAAACCACAGGAAGACATGTACTTGAAATCAGTAAAGATGCGGTCATCAATTCCGGCGGTATGCGAAGTGGTTGGTGCCGGCAGGATATTCCATGTATTAGCATCCACCCAGCGGGAAGGGAACCTTGAATCCATCATATTAACAATTCTCATGTCGGTCATGCCCCAGCCGGAATAGTTTGCATATGTATGATACCCTGTATACCAGTTTACATCATCCATCACCGGTGCAAAATCGTAAGTAAGTCCCTTTTGTGCATATCCAAGAACCTTTGTCCAGTTAACTGCATCGTTATCAGTTTTATTCCTTGGGGAATATGATAACAGGAGGCCGGCAACAGTATTTGCCAGTTCGCCAAGTTTTGTATTAGTCATTTCAATACCCGGTACCCATGTGCTTGGCAGGGTAAAGGTCTTGCTTGAGCATATTGCAATACACTTGTCGAGACAGGCAACAGCTGTGTCTATTATTGCCTTATAGCCTGAAACAGGTACTGCGGCGGTAAGATCAGTTGATTCGGTTACAACAAAAGCCTTATCGAAAAGAAGTCCTACGTAACCCAATGTAAGTCCCTGAGCAAGATGGGCTACAGCAAGTACCATTTGTGTTTCATCTTTTCCTTCAGTAGTAATAACCATGCCATCCTTTTTAATTTTTCCGGCAACCTCATTTGCAGAAGAGAGGATTGAATAAAGGGTTTTATAATAGTTTTCGGTTATAATGGCATTGCCATATGAAGGTGTATTATCCCATGCTATTCGTGGTTCATAGCTGAAGTCTCTCATGGCAGCGTTTCCCCATGAACAGGTACCCGCATCAGCTCCTACCCATAATGCCAATGCAGGTCCGTTATATTCCTGTGTTATCTGGAACCATGCATTAATAAGCGAACTGGCAACTCCTCTAACGTCTGAAGGATTTGAGAATGCAGTCGCAAAATCGGGGTCATTCTCATTTTTGACTTCCAGACTTTCACATCCTGTAAGGAGGAAAGCAAACAAAACTGAAAATATCAGGTAATATTTTATTGTCTTCATAGTAACTATAATTTTCGCATTAGAATTTAATTTCAATTGAAGCGGAGTATGACCTGTAATTGGGATAACCCATGAAATCATACGAGAAATACTGGACATTATTTGTGGTCATAACTTCGGGATCATACCCTGAATATTTGGTTACAGTAATCAGATTCTTTCCAACCAATGCAATTTTTATTCCTTTAACGAACCCGTTGGCAAAATTTTTCAGGGCAGATGTAGGAACAGTATATGAAACAGAAGCTTCTCTGAGTTTAAGATAACTCCCGTCTTCAACCCAGAAATCGTTAAAATCATTTACATCATAAAATACCTTATAATATTCTATGGCTTTCTTTAAATAGTCGGGTTTGCCAAACTGATCCATCATTCCATGTCTGTCGTCCCTTGTAAGCCACTGTGCTGACTTGTTGTAAATATCTCCGCCGTTTTTCCATTCAAGCAAAGCATAAAGACCAATTCCTTTATAAGTAAAGGTATGTGTCATTCCAAGCTTGAATTTGGGATTTGAATCTCCTATTTTCCCGTACCAGAGTTTGCCATCTGCAGTACGTTTTTTTATAGGTGCCTCATAAATAGTACCCTCAGTTCCTTTAGCAATTACATACCCATCACTGTTGACACAATAATTATCTATTTTGTCACCTGAAGCAAGCTGTTCCTGCAGTTCATCGAGTGTCTTAACGAATTTATATCCGTACATTGCTCCAAGTGTTTCGCCTTCGCGGACATAAAAACACTTATTTGCCTCCTGTCCCTGTGGACCAGTCTGGAATGGCGGAACATCAAGCTTGGTAATTTTGGTACGGATATTGTCAAAAATCAGGTTTATATTGTAGTTAATTCCTTTTGTTTTTATTATCTGGGAATTTAATGATGCTTCCCATACCTTTGAATTAAGTGAACCAGCGTTTCGTACCTGTTTTGGCCAGCCTCCGTACTGAACTGCAAGTGGTACCGTTATAATCTGGTCAGAGGTATTGGTTTCGGACCTGGAAATTTCAAAGCTGAACCTGTTGAGAAAATCAAGATTAAGAGCAACTTCCCATTCTTTTGACAGTGATGGTTTCAGTTTGGTGTTTCCCAACTGGAGTTTTGACACATTTCCTCCGGAAATTTGCATTACCTCATACTGGTCGGCAAAACCTGGTCTCTGGCCTGCAGTACCATAAGCAGCACGTATTTTAAATTCCTGAATCCCAGGAATTTTTATATCCTCAGAAATTCTGTAGGCAGTTGATACTCTGTAATATGGGTTCCATCTGGCATCTGCCCCGAAAAGAGAAGATCCGTCGTAGCGAAACATACCATCAAAAATATACCGGTCTTTGTAATCCAAATAAAGAATTCCGAAATAGTTTTTGGCAAGGACGGCATCTTTATAGCTTGTTATTGATTTATTCCCCGATATTGCATCAAAAGAAGGCACTCCTTTAAGTGAAAAGTCATATCCCGTGGTTGTATTACTTTCATAGGTTGATTTTTCAAAGAGATAACTTGCTTTTGCCCTAACGTTAAAGTCTCCGAATTTCCGGCTGTAATTTGCAATAATCTGTGCATTTCTGGAGAAGAGGGTTGAGTTTGACAACTGCAGATAACCCTGTGAATATACTGCTTCACCACCGGAACGTGTATAAGTATCGTAAGGTGAATAACTCCTGTAAGAGGTTGGTGTATACTCAAAAGCGTATTTACCTTCGAAATTCAGGGCATTTGTCATATTATATTTAAACTGATAAGTACCCAGAATCCGGTCGCGTGTAGTAAATTCCTGTAATTTCCATACATTATAAAGCGGATTTTCCTGCTCAGCCTGCCATACATTAGCAATAAAATTGTAAGGCT
>CAZIRN010000092.1:0-8740 GCA_964541495.1 uncultured Rikenella sp.
TATGTTACTATCAATTACCACTTGTTAATGCCCTCCATTTATTCTTATTTTTCTTCCCCGTAGTTCGGAAACTGTACCTTTTACCTCTCCTTCAAAACTGAACCGGTTTTCAGGCATTTCTTTCAATGGCACTAAATATTTAAGGTCCTGGCCGCTTATTTCAGACGAATTGATTTTTATGTCAAATATCGCCTTGTTGTTGAAGTTTTTAAAGCCTGAGATTGGATCACCGAGGACTGCAATCAGTGAAGCATTGATTTCGGATGAATCACATTCTATTATAGCATCGGTGAAAACTATTTTTTTATTATAAACAGATAATTTCGATGTCATATCCTTTAATCCAAAGCCGCATTGTTCTTTCATTTTCGCACCGTCAATCTCCATATACACAGAATCGCCTTTCACGAAGAAATTATTCATAGCGAAATCAATGCCGCTTATTCTGATATTCCTGTAATCCATTCTGGTTTTGGATTCAGGTCTTATCATTTTTATCTGGCAGAACCTTCCCTCTTTGACTTCTGCTCTCTCCATTCTCATCATAAATTTTCCAGGATTTGATTTTTTTTCTTCTTTCTTCATCATATCGAGATACCATTTTACATTAGTAAGACCTGATGAATCCGTTATTAGAAAAAATGAAGGTTTAAGAGCAACAACTTTTCCCAGCCTGAAATCCTGATTTTTAATATCAATTTTTTTTATGGTGGCGGTCAATTGAGGTAAAAAGAGGAGAGTGTCGAGATTTTGATCTTTTATAAGAATATTTTTTGCTGTAAGCCTGTTGAAGAATGTAAATTTAATGTTATCGAGAGATAATTGAGAATTTATTTCTTTTGATATGTATGATGTAATTTTTTTTGAGATATAAGTTTGGAAAAATGAAAAACTCATTAATAGCAGAGACAATAAAATAAAGCCAATGACAACCGTTAGTGCCGCCATTATAATCCCTGCTGTTTTTTTGATATTTTTGTGCATCGAATCTACCGGAAAAGGCGATATAAATATAACTTAAAAATTGGTAATATAAAAGCCTTATGGATATTACTATTATGGCCATAGAATCTTCATGTGACGATACTTCAGCTGCTATTGTGAGAGATGGTTACGTGCTTTCGAACCTTATTTCCACACAGGACGTCCATATTTCTTATGGAGGCGTTGTTCCTGAATTAGCGTCGCGTGCTCATCAGGTAAATATTATTCCGGTTGTTGACCAGGCTATAAAACGGGCCGGCATTTCGTTGAAAGAAATTTCTGCAGTTGCTTTTACTCGTGGTCCAGGCTTAATGGGTTCCTTGCTGGTGGGCACTTCATTTGCAAAAGGTTTTGCACTGGCCCTGAGGATACCAATAATTGAAGTTAATCATTTACAAGCTCACGTTCTGGCCCATTTTATAAAAAAAGAGGATGGCAGTGCCATTTTACCCTCATTCCCTTTTCTATGCCTTCTTGTTTCAGGAGGTCATACACAGATTATTGTTGTACATAACTATTACGAAATGGAGGTGCTGGGCAGGACAATTGATGATGCTGCAGGTGAAGCTTTCGATAAGTGCGGCAAATTAATGGGTCTGCCTTATCCTTCCGGACCTTTCATTGATAAATTGGCTGCTTCAGGAAATAAAGATGCATTTAAGTTTGCCAGGCCATCTGTGCCCGGACTTGATTTTAGTTTCAGCGGGCTAAAAACGAGTTTCTTATATTTTCTGCGTGACAGAGTTAAGGAAAATTCTTCATTCATCGAAGAAAATCTGACCAACCTGTGTGCTTCGCTGCAGAATACTATTATTTCAATACTTATAGAAAAACTAGTAAAAGCTTCGGAATTAACAGGAATTAAAGATGTAGGAATTGCCGGAGGTGTTTCGGCTAATTCCGGATTGCGTGCGGCTTTGAAAAAGGAAGGTGAAAAGAGGGGATGGAATATTTATATCCCTGAATTTATTTATACAACCGATAATGCAGCAATGGCAGGTATAGCCGGATATTACAAATATCTAAAAGGTTTGTTTGCTTCTCATGATATTTCACCTCTCGCCCGATTTGATATATGATTTTAAATATTTTCCATCAATATCTGACATTTTTGTGAAATAGTAGAAAAAGACTTCTTATTTAACCTTATCTAAAAATTGTATATATTAGGACAAATAATTCTCATGAAAGAATTGCGGATAGAAAGCGGACGAAACACTCCGGAGATAATTCTCAACCCTGATGGATTTATCAGGATTAGAGGTCTTTCTATACCAGAAAATGCGGAAGAATTCTACGAACCTGTTTCTAAATGGGTTGACGATTACATTGAATTCCCTGCAGATGTTACAGTGGTTGACGTCAACCTGGAATACTTCAACAGTGCAAGTGCTAAAGTGCTTATAAGAATTTTTCAGAAAGTCGTTTATGTTTCTCTGAAAAACAAAAAATACATTTTCAACTGGTATTACGAGGAGGGAGATGAGGATATTCTCGAACGCGGAGAATATTTTTCATCAATTTTGTCGGTTCCAATCAACTTTATAAAAATAGAAAATAAATAGAAATAGGATAAATCAATTATCTATTCTCAATATGCGAGGATCATGCTTTTTTCCCTTCCATAACCCTTTATCCATATTTTGTTTCTGTAAACTTCCACTATAGCAAAGCTGTTTAGGTCTTCGGTTTCAACCATTCCTTTGAAATTTACAAAGTGTTTCATATTGGCGTTCCCGTAATTGCCGGCGTGATTATGTCCGCTGAACCAGGCAACAATATTGTCGTATGGTTGAATCGTTGCCGTTACTTCTCTGTAATTAAGAAGATTGTGTTCATTCTGTGGCCACACCGGGAAATGACAGATAATGAAAACTTTCTGTTTTTCGTTTATCGAACTATCGAGCTGGTTTTTAAGCCATAATATCTGCCCTGAGCTTATACTCCCGTTCCAATCCATCGCATTTGGTTCACCTTCAGCTTCGAGCTTTTTGATCAATTCGGACGCCTGTTTTTTCACCGTATTGTTTGTCGTTCCATAAGTGCTTATCTCATTTCCATCGAGAACAATGAATCTGAACTGGTCGTGAGTAAAGGAGTAGTAACCTTTTTTCAGTCCAAGTAGCGGTCGGACTCGCTTTTTTTGTTTCTCTTCAACCGAAAAGTCGTGGTTGCCTGCCACGTGATAAACTTTTATTCCGCTGTTTTTGATTACTTCCAGCATCGGATCGAATGAAGCGAAGTCTTTATCAATCAGGTCACCC
The DNA here is from genome assembly GCA_964541495.1 of uncultured Rikenella sp. Classification (GTDB taxonomy): domain Bacteria; phylum Bacteroidota; class Bacteroidia; order Bacteroidales; family VadinHA17; genus LD21. The sequence goes on from CAZIRN010000092.1 coordinate 3,249, forward strand.
AGATTAATTATAAAAGCAGGATTTGATTTTTTCATAGAAGTCATTGCCTCCTTTAGTTTTTCCAGAGAAGAGCGGAAATGCCTCGATCCTGACGGTTCGCAGTCGCAATACTGAGCATCTGCAAATACGCCGAAACTGAAAAGCGGCTTCTGTTCCTGCCCGGCGTCCAATAAGTCATTTGAAACCCGATGCTCCGGATTTAAGAAGGAAAATATCATGACAATAATTAGTGCTGGATAAAATTTCATTGAACGATCATTGGGAAATAAAAGTAGCAAAATTTTTGTTGAGCATACCAGCTTTTTCATAAGAAAAAACAAAAAGGTGCAATGTTGAACTGCACCTTTTTCTTCTTAACCTGAACCCTGCGCTATTCTGAGAGAGGGTTTGAAACCCTGCCCATAAAAATTATCGTATTGGTTGTTATTTCACGTATAATATATATAAAAGGTCTGTTGATATCAATTAATAAGGTGGTATCCAGCTCGTTCGTAGTAAGAACAACGATTACAGCAGTTGCTGCTGCAGCTTCTGTCCCTTCCTCATTAGTTTCGATAAAAGTCTGATGCAAAACTGAATCAATATGCAACGGTGCCTCGGCAATATTTGTAAAATCTGCAATATCAGTAAAAGCAATGGTCATGCCCATATCAGCGAGTATTTCATTCAGTGTTTTTTTGTATTTGTATTTGAAACGAGGCATGTATAGATTCACTTTCCTTGGAGAAAGCGATTTTGTCCATTCATTAAAGTCTGATTCATTAACATTAGTGAAAAAAGATGTACCTGACTGAGTATCAGGCAGAATTACATCCATCACAAAGTTTCCCTGACCATAAGGAAGCTCTACCATGGTAAATCCTTCACCCTGATACACTTTATGAGTTTCTGCCTGGCTCATTGAAGGCACCTCTAACTGGCTACCTCCTGAAACACTAAATGGACGCTGTGTTGTTTCAGCTTTGTCGAACTCATATTTCCACATACCTTTAAAATATATTGCATTTATCAGTAGCATAACCGTTGCAGGGTCGAGCTGGTCAATCATATCTTTTATCAATCCATTGGTATTATCTTTAATCCATTGATTGATGATGGATGGTGTATTGGCGTCATTTATATTAAATGGTTTTGATTCTGCCATATAATAATCAGTAAGAACATCAATGAAGGCTTTTTTTACACTGAAGTTTTGTTCTGTCCATACTGAATTGGCTATCTTCATTGCCACCCTCTTGTCAACCGACAGAAGCGCTGCTGTAAGGTCTTTATATGAGCGATTGAGTTCCTCAATACTTATATTACTGACACGTAAAGCTTTAAGTATTGAGTCGCGTGTAGGGCCATCTGCACCGTTGACAGTCATCGAAAGAGCATAGGAGATGCTAAGAGGGGATATCATTATATTCTTTTCAGGCGCTTCATTTTCAAGAGTTTTCCTGAAAATATCGAAGGCAAACTCGTTACCCGATTTCACAAGAGCTACCTGTTTGTCGGTCAGATTAATCGGAACAGGATCCCCGGGATTATCGTCATTGCTCTTTTCACACGAGATTGATAAAGAAATGGGAATTAGCAGAATTCCTAAAAGATAAAACACTTTTGATGGTTTCATTATTGCGGCATATATAAATTAGTAATAATAGACCAAAAACCATGCCATTTATTTAACTGCCTTTAACTGTTTTCTTTGCCGTAAAATGCCTCCTTGCCTGGATATCTGAACTTACGGGCAGCTATTTCAGGAGAATAAATAAAATAGTTCAATTCGGCTTCGGCACAAAGCCGGTTATCATTATCGAACAGACAACATATTATTATTGCATTATTGTTGTTCATTTCTTCGATGTGTGAATAAACCGTAACAGAGCCTTTATCTATATAAACAGGATGATGATATTTAATATTCATTGATGAAGTAACTCCTGCCGTATTCCCTTTAGTATAAACAGTCCATGCGGCTGTTTCATCGAACAAAGTGGCAATTATACCACCGTGCAGCATATTCGGATAACCCTGATAAATTTCGGAAGGTTTCCATTTTGTGATCAGTTTATCATCCTCTTCCATGAACTCGAGTTTCAATCCCGACGGATTGAAAGGTCCGCAGCCAAAGCACCTGTTTATTTCAGCATCAAAAGGATTGATTATTTTCCTTTTCATCGGATTTTATCTTTTTTGATTTTTCGAGATATATTTTGAGTTGAGTAAATGAAATAACAAGCATTATTATACCAAGAATAACAAAAAGAACCAGAATCATGAACGACGGCTGTTTTACTCCGAAAATAGGATGTTTGAGGCGATAGATATAACCGTAAATTGCAATAAAAAGTACTACAGTCGAAATAACAAAAGAGGTAATAATAGTTGTTTTATCCAAAATTCGTGTAGTTTTATATAAATCTGTATGCCGGAACTTGGAGTATGAAGAGTGCGCATAAGCATTTGCCCGTCTGCGAGCCTGTTCGCTACGGTATCTTCTCCATTCTTCCATGGTAATTCCAGCATCATAATCACCGGAGTTTAGCCTTTTGTAATTTGTGATCAGAAATTCGTAGGCTTCAGTAGCGGCAATAAATATATCCTCTGCACCTGGTTTATGATTGACGTCAGGATGGTATTCCCTGGCAATCTTACGATATGACTTTTTAATATCCTCGATAGAACAACCCTTAGCAAGGCCAAGGATACCGTAATAATCGGCCACATTCATAACTGAACATTATAGTTCCCCAAGTTGCTATATATTATATAATTACATCCACTATTCAAAGAAATACTTTTGCAGGTTAATTCAAAAACAGAATTACAAGATACGACAATATGAGTAAAATAAAAAAGCCGTAGTATAAGGATAAAGAATTTCTTCACTAAGCGAAATAATATTCATTCCTTAGTTAAACTATTATTTTACTATTCCTGAAAATCCCATAAATGCAAGAGAAAGAATTCCTGCGGCTATAAGTGAAATCGGTGCTCCTTTCATTCCTTTCGGTATATTGACGAGTTCGAGTTGTTCCCTTATTCCGGCAAGTATTACAAGAGCAAGTCCGAAACCTATGGCCGTTGCAGCGCTGTAAACCACCGATTCTGCAAGATTGTAGTTCTTTTTTATTACGAGAAGTGAAACTCCGAGAACCACGCAGTTGGTAGTTATGAGAGGAAGAAATATACCGAGTGCCTGATAAAGAGGTCTGCTTATTTTTTTCAGTACTATTTCAACCATTTGAACAAGAGCTGCAATAACAAGAATATAGGTTATTGTCTGCATGAAAGCAAGTCCAAGTTTAACGAGAATAAATGTATAAATCAGGTGCGTGACGAGAGTTGACAGAACAACCACAAATACGACTGCGCCAGCCATACCTAGCGAAGTGCTTATTTTGTTCGATACGCCAAGAAAAGGGCAGATACCAAGAAATTGTGAAAGAACTACGTTGTTGACAAATATGGCGGAAATGATGATTAAAATGTATTCCATGTCTAAGCCTCCTGTGTTTTTTTGATTTTATTGACTATAGCTATAATATATCCAAGGACGATAAAAGCGCCAGGCGCCAGTATGAATACAAGAATTCCGTCGCCCTGTATGAGTTTATGTCCAAAAATAGCTCCGTTTCCCAGTAACTCACGTATCATTCCAAGTATTCCAAGCGAGGTTGTAAATCCGAGTCCCATTCCGGCTCCATCTAGAAAAGACTCAAAAACGTTGTGCTTGCTGGCAAATGCTTCGGCTCTTGCAAGAACTATGCAGTTGACAACAATCAATGGGATGAATATCCCGAGAGTGTTATATAATGTCGGGACATAAGCCTGCATTACCAGATCGACTATTGTCACAAATGATGCTATTACTACTATAAATGCCGGAATTCTCACTTTGTCCGGAATAACGCCTGAGAGCAATGATATAACAACATTTGAACAGGTAAGGACAAAAGTAGTAGCCAGTCCCATCCCTATTCCGTTTAATGCCGATGTTGTAGTAGCCAGGGTAGGGCACATTCCAATGAGAAGAACCAATACAGGGTTTTCTTTTAAAAATCCTTTTGTGAATTCGTTTATTTTGCTCATATCAAACCTCCTTTCTTAAGTGTGTTGTATGCTCGTTCAAGAGCATCGCAGAAAGCTCTTGAACTTATTGTTGCTGCTGTGATGGCATCAACCTGTCCGCCGTCTTTTTTAACTTTCAGGCTGAAGCGTTCAGGATTCTTTTCGGTGAATTGTTCTCTGAAACCAGGGTCGGTGATTTTAGATCCCAGTCCCGGAGTCTCTTTATGTTCCAGTACAATGGTATTGATGATTGTTCCGTCAGGCCTGAATCCTGCCATTATTCCTATGAATCCGCTGAAGCCTTTTTGTGTGCCTGTTTTTACTCCATAGCCTACAATTTCACCGTTTTTCTTTGCTGGATAAATTTCGAGGGAGTCGCCATCGTCTGTCGGCAGGAGGAACATTTCACTGCCGGGGTTATTATCGAATTCGGGGACAACAGCTTTGACGGCTTCGAGCTTATTGTTCAGATTTGTGATTTCAATAGGTTTTTTTGTAATTTCATAAACAAAACCAAGTGCAGCGGAAGCTCCAATCGTAATAAGGGAAAGCGACAATACCATGTTTTTTAAAGTGGATTCAACCTTTGCCATGTTTCACCTCCTCTCCGAATCGTTTTGGTTTGATATAAGCATTCATAAGAGGTACAAATGCATTCATTATCAGAATCGCAAATGAAACACCTTCAGGATATGCACCGAACACTCTTATTAAAACAGTAATAACTCCTATTCCGATACCATACAAGATCATTGCAGCAGGCATCATAGGTGAAGTAACGTAATCGGTTGCCATAAATATTGCTCCGAGTAGAATGCCACCTGTAAGAATATGGAACAGAGGATCGGCATTTTTTTCGGGATTAACCAGCCATAAAATAGTTGTGAAAATAACTACACTGCCAATAATTGCAACCGGAATATGCCATGTTATTACTTTTTTAATAAGCAGATATACAAAACCAATAAGCAGTGCCAGAGCAGCCACTTCTCCCATTGAACCTCCTTTATATCCGTAAAACATTTGCATGTGGCTCGGGACTTGCTCCATAATCTGTGAGACGTTTTTCCCGCTTCGTAAGCCCTGCTTAAGAAGTCCGAGTGGTGTGGCTCCTGTAACTGCATCGGTATATTTCTTGCTCTGTTGTTGGGGCTGCTCAATGGCCGTCGTTGCTCCTGTAACTATATCTGTATCTCCTGTTGCCTGCAATTGTGATTGCTCATTTCGCCTTGAAGCTATTGCAGTTTCCACAATTGCATCTGTATTTTCTGTCCTGAATCCTGAAGGCACAGGCCACGTGGTCATCTGAACAGGAAATGATATAAGAAGGAAAACACGTGCTACAAGTGCAGGATTGAAAGGATTATTACCAAGCCCTCCGAAACTCATCTTGCCTATGCCTATCGCTACAAGAGCACCGATAATAATCAACAATA
>CAZIRN010000093.1:0-8734 GCA_964541495.1 uncultured Rikenella sp.
CAGGGAGGTAGAGCTTCGAAACGTTTCTGCAGCCGAGGCCGAAATATGAGAAGATATCCTCGCCAAGTTTTTCCAGTTCCGTATAATCTTCACTGCCTGTGAGAATGCCGATGCTGTTTCTGTTCTTTCTTATCAGACTGGGATATTTGCCGAAATAATACTCGAAGTATCGTGAAGTGTTATTACTGCCTGTGGCGATGACTGCATCGAAGTTTTTCAGAAATCCGTCTGTAAATTCTATCATTTTTCTGAAGCCGCTGTTGATTTCGATTAATATTTCTGACAGAGCGACTGGCAGTTCAGGATCTTTCGAGCTTGTTTTTGCCAGTACTCTGTTCCCGCTTATCAATACCGAAAGGAAATCGTGAAACCCTACAAGCGGTATATTGCCTGCCATTACAATGCCGATTGTCGAAGGATCATGCATATATTCCAGGGCAGGATATCTTCCTGTCCATTCCATAAGTTTTTCATAAGTAAGGTTGGCAGCAATGGAATCGAGAGACATTTTTACGTTTTCGGGCGTAAACCATGGATTAACATACTGCTGTTTTTCGATAAGCTTTTTGAACCTGCCTGAATGTACTGCATCGGTACCTTCAAGCGATTCTTTAATAATCCTTCCGAGTTCAGCAAAGCTTTCGATTCTTTCTTCCAGGTTCATCCATCTCTAAATGAAAATTCATGCAAAATTAATCTTTTACTTTTTGATAAAAACAGAGAGCTTTCCGCAATATTCCGAAAAGCTCTTTAATCTGAAAAAGTGTCAGTCGTTCTATAACTAAAAGAAAATGATACTTTTATAAGTTTTTATTGCACATAATTTGAATTTTCGTCATTATGATTATCCATTTCGGGAAAAATGATTTCCGAAATTATTGTAAAATAAATCAGGAAAACATTCGTTCATTCTGTTTTTTTACTTCCTTTTCCATAATTTTTATAATCTCTTCCATCTCTTTCACGGAAATGCTTTTTGATTTGATAAAAAAGTTTATCATGTTTTCGAAGGAATTTGAGAAATAATCACGTACAAAATTCTTCAGATGCGCTCTTGAATATTGTTCCTTAGTCACCGCCGGATAATATTCATGTGTTCGGCCATAGGCTTTATGTATAATAAAACCTTTGTCCTCAAGAATCCTTACGATAGTACTTACAGTTGTATACGCAGGTTTTGGATTTTCATAGTGTTCAAGAATGTCTTTAATAAAACCTTTCTTTATTTTCCACAGAACCTGCATTACCTGTTCTTCTGCACGTGTTAGTTCTCTCATACTTTTCCATATTTTATTTAATGATTGACATCAATTCTATACAAAAATAAAACGAATATCTTAGTTTTCCAACTAAAACATTAATTAATTTTTTTGTAAATTGTTAAGAGACTTATTTGAATAAACCTGAAAAATTTATATTTTTATTTCTTTAATTACAAGGAATAAGCAAGATTAGTAATTTTGCATAGAGTTTATTTATATGTTCAGATTCAATATTATCATCGAGAATATAAGGATTTCGGTGCGTGCGATAAAATCGAACAGGATAAGGGCAATCCTGACGATATGTATTATTGCTTTCGGCATAATGGCTCTGGTAGGCATTCTTACAGCTATTGATTCAATTAAGAATTCGCTCACCCAGCAGTTTACAATGATGGGGGCTAATTCATTCACTATTTCGTCGAGGGGAATGAACATTCAGATAGGAAACAGCAGATACCGTACAAGAAATCATTCGAGGATAACTTACAGAGAGGCTCAGGAATTTAAGAAGGTTTTTACAGAGCCTGCTTATGTTTCGGTATTCTATAATGCCTCAGGCTCAGCAACGGTAAAATATGGATCAAAAAAAACAAATCCAAATGTTTCAATTGTAGGGGTTGATGAAGATTATCTTACAGTTGCCGGGTATGAAATCGAAGATGGGAGGAATTTCACAGCCGATGAAGTTCAGATGAGCAGGCATCTTGTTCTTATCGGCAGTGAGATTGTAAAGAGCCTGTTTCCTGCAGGCATCGACCCCATTGATAAGGAAATAAATCTGGCCGGTATGGAGCTGAGGGTTGCAGGCGTTTTGAAAACAAAGGGCGCAAGCGCATTGGGCGGGGATAATGTATGCTTTATGCCTGTTACCACTGCACGTCAGTATTTTTCGAGGCCCAATATGACGTTTCAGATAACTGTGATGCCTTACAAGGCAGCCAATCTCGATGTTATTGCCGGTGCAGCTGAGAGTGTGTTCAGAATCGTCAGGAATCTTAATCCTCGGGATGAATCGGATTTCAATATTACCAAGAGTGATAACATTGTGACTTTGCTTCTTCAGAATATAAAATATGTAACACTTGCAGCAACGATTATAGGAATTGTAACTCTATTCGGGGCTTCAGTCGGGCTTATGAACATCATGCTCGTTTCAGTGACGGAACGGACAAGAGAAATAGGAACTCGCAAGGCCGTCGGAGCAAAGACTTCCACAATTAAAAACCAGTTTCTGTTTGAATCGGTAATTATAGGGCAGCTTGGAGGAATCTTCGGTATAGTTCTCGGCGTCATTATAGGCAATATAGTATCGTCACTACTTAAGTCGAGTTTTGTTATTCCGTGGCTCTGGGTTGTGACTGGAGTAATAGTATGTTTCGTCGTCGGGATTGTTTCAGGTTATGCTCCTGCAGTCAAAGCTGCAAACATTGATCCTATTGAAGCCTTAAGGTATGAATAAAATTTACAGATATGGAAAAGGTAATTATCCAGGAAGAACGTAAGAATTGTCCGGGTATGTACTATTACCCTGAGAAAAATATGCTCGAAGTGAAAGGCCGTTCGATACCAGAAAATCCGGAAGCTATTTTTAAAAGGCTTGACGAATGGATTACAGGTCATTTTGAAATATCTGATGCTCTGAATGTTGATTTCATGCTTGAATACATTAACAGTGGCTCCTCAAAATTTCTTTATGAAATCCTTAAGAAGTTTTCAAATTATATAAACAAAGGGAATAATGTTAGCATCAGGTGGCTTTATGAAGAAGACGATGAAACAATGCTGGAACTTGGAGAACATTTCCGTGATACAGCTGGTATTCCACTTACAATAGAGATGATCTGAACCGGTTTGGTTCTATCTGCATGATCAAAAAATAACCCCTGTCCTTATTACATATTTTAACTATCAGGACAGGGGTTTAAATTTATGGATGCAATGAAAATTTATTTCATCACGAGTGGTATGAGGTCAACGACGCGACAGGAGTAACCCCATTCATTGTCGTACCATGAAAATACCTTAATCATTTTGCCGTTTACCATGGTGCTGAGGCTGTCAAAAATTGACGAAGCAGTGGTATGGATAACATCGGCCGAAACAATCGGATCTTCGGTGTATTCCAGGATACCTTTCATTGGACCCTCGGCAGCCTGTTTCATGGCTGCATTGATTTCCTCTTTTGTGGCTTCTTTCTTGAGAACAGCAACCAGGTCAACCAGCGAACCGGTAGGAGTTGGGACTCTAACCGATACCCCGTCGAGTTTGCCTTTAAGTTCGGGAATAATTTTACCGATAGCTTTTGCAGCGCCGGTGGTAGTTGGAATCTGAGAAAGAGCTGCGGCACGTGCACGCCTAAGGTCTTTATGCGGCAGATCGAGTATCCTCTGATCGTTGGTGTATGAATGGATGGTTGTCATATATCCAATTTCTACACCCCATTTGTCATTCAGTACTTTAACAACAGGCGCAAGGCAGTTTGTTGTGCATGATGCATTGGATATACACTGATGCTCAGGCTTGATGTCTTTATCATTAACACCGATAATGACCATGGCATCAATTTCATCCTTTGCAGGAACTGTGAGAATGACTTTTTTAGCTCCGTTCTTCAGATGATCTCCATAACCTCCTTTAGGACTTTCTTTTGACGTGAAAATACCTGTTGATTCTATTACAACGTCGGGTTTTTCGACCCAGGGTATATTTGCAGGCATCTTCTCGGCCGTTACTCTGTACTTCTTTCCACGGACGATAATATTTTGTTCATCATGTGACACACCTTCGAATTTTCCCTGTGTCGAATCGTACTTAAGCAGATGAGCAAGAGTCAAGGTATCGGTAATGTCATTGATACCGATAATCTCAATGTTATCTCTTTCAAGGGCGATTTTGAAAACATTACGCCCGATTCTTCCGAATCCGTTGATGGCAACTTTAATTTTCGACATATTGTTGTTTTTAAAGGTTAATACTTTGAAGTGCCAAAATTAAAAAAAATTGAATAATACGAAATATGTTCTTTTCAAAGAAAATGATTTTATCTGCTTCCTTTGAAAATGTTCGACAGTTTGTTCGACTCGGGATTTAGAGGGTCAATTACAATTCCAAAACGATAACTGGCAAAAAGAGAAAAGAATATTGCTTTGTTTTCAGCCACATCCATTATCGGGATTTTCTTAGGGAAAAGGTTAATCTGGGAACCGATTTCAATTGCATGTATAACTTTGTTCTGTTTGCTGTATTCGAAATTGAACCCTGCCTTGCCGCAAATTCCGGGGAGAATTCTTGTTTCTTCTATTCCCTTGAAAAAAGAGCTTTTGCCATATATCATCGTGGGATCGTGTTTTTTAATATCGAATTTTTCCTCGATAATCTCAGCTTCATACGAACTAACAAATTTTAGTATTTTATAATAAATCGGTTTATAGAAACACAGAGCAGGGCCTGCAGTATAAAAATATCTTATTGCAACGCCTCCAAGGTCGGCTTTTTCATAAATTTCCTTCTGATGTCCAATGCCTCCCCGAAGCACTGCCACTACATTTTTTTTCCCGAAAATAAAAGATCCCGGAGTTTGATAGGCAGGATTTGAAAGCCTGATTTCCTTAGGATGTTTGAGTGATACAAAGTCGAACTCGAGAAGCCGCCTGTTGAAATAATCAATTCTCTTCCCTTCCCTGTAGCCAATGCCGTAACCGTCTGTGTTTAATGAAACACCAAAAGTGCGTTCGCTTCTGAAAATAATGGCCTGTTGCTGATCAATTTCGCCCTGACTGTATAAAGTTATATAACACAAAAGAAAAAATACCGTTACCGGTAGCTTTTTCATATTGAGCGCCATTGATTTTGTCAGGGATATGAAAGGATATCCTGACTTTTTAACCTTTATGTTCGGTTTTCGAAACATCGGCTTTGCTGTATGCAGGACATACCTGCTTGTTGCATGAACTTGCAACCATAATTATCACAAAGGCAATAAGCATTGTAACAGCAAATTTTTTCATAATTATATTATTATAATATTCTCTGACAAAATTAATATTTTTAATTTTAAATAAAATTAATATTTACTAAGAATGAAAATTTTTCTGTAAATTAAATTAAAAATAAGATTATGAAACTGATTGATGAATTTAAAGCTTTTGCAATGCGAGGCAATGTAGTCGACATGGCTGTCGGTATTATTATTGGTGCTGCCTTCAGTAAAATTGTTTCTTCCCTCGTAAATGATATCATTATGCCACCCATAGGATTACTGTTGGGCGGAGTTAATTTTACGGATTTTAAAGTCGTTATGAAAGCAGCTACCGAAACTACTCCTGCCGTGACATGGAATTATGGTAATTTTATTCAGGTAACCGTTGATTTTCTTATTGTTGCATTTGCTGTTTTTTTATTGATTAAAGGGATGAATGCTTTTAAGAAGAAACAGGAAGAATTACCTCAGCCACCTCCTGCACCATCCAGGGAAGAAGCACTTCTTTCAGAGATTCGAGACTTGTTGAAAAAATAATCTTTTTATATTTCTTGTTTTTTTGCTCGCCCAAAGAACCGGGGATCTCGTGAAGCGGGAGGCGGGAGGGCGAAGAGACGAGAGGGTGAAGAGGCGAAAGATGATTTATGATGTGATGATGTGATGATGTGATGATGGATAAGAAACGATAAACGATAAACGTTAAACGTAGAGACAGTCGCAATCCTTGTTATCGTGGAATATGTTCTGTCTCTGATTATGGAAAACGATTAATAAGCCTTATTAATTTCTCTGCATGTGGCAGGGGCAGGGGAAAAATTGCCTTTTTGCCCTACTGATATTAAAATCAATGGGTATTAACAAATAAAGTTACCATTGAAAAACTTTCGATTACCCGATAAAGATTTATTAAAGAATATCAGCTTCAGAAAGGACTGGACTAAAGTCCTTTACAAGAGTTGAGTTTCTTTACAGTAAGCTAAAGCTGACTGTAATTGAATATTCAGAAGATAGACAAGGCTTAGTGTCACATAAGATCTCTTTATATTTGATTTGATAAACTGCTGTCGGCATTAGCCAGCTTGAGTATTTTAAAATTATATCTTTAAATCTCATTTCATTGTGATTCAGTTAAAATTGCCGTCGGCTTCAGCCGACGGATTGTAATTTATTTTTTAATTTTTTCCCTGTTTCATTCTAAAAAATTAACTTTATCGCCTTTCATAGTACAATTATCAGGATAAATACTTTTAAAAAATAAAGGAGATGATGAGATGGTCTAATATGACTGGACAATCAGGGATTACCTCGACAAGGATGTGGATGATGAACTTCTCAGGAAAATCCTCAGCCTACTATAAAGCCAATGCAAATAAAAACTAAATTAGCAATTGCACATAAGAGTATTTAACTTTTCTAAAAGTAATCGCCCCTTAAAATAATAAAAAATTATATGTGAAAATACTTATCAACTTCTTGTATGCTATATTGAATATTTTATTCAAAATGAAAGTATTCCAAAAATAACTTACAAAATTCCTCATACTAATTTGGCAAAAACTTGTATAAGATATACTTTATATATCTTATTCAAAAAGAATTATATACATCTATTCAAGATAATTGGATTAAATTCATGCAAGAAGCTTTTAACGACTTTTCACCAAACATTATTACTTTTTCAACTTTAAAAATAAAATTTAACCAGCCACTCAGTGGATAACAATCAATTTGTAAAAATATTGATTTAATCCAGGCAATAATAAATCTGGAATTATGATTTTTTTTCATCAATTGCTCCTGAATTTTCTATAAAGTTTGATTTTTTATACTTATTACGATAAGCACTAGGGGTTAAAATCATTTCCTTTGTAAATGATTTGGTAAAATGAAAAGGGTCATAATAGCCAAGACGAAAAGCTATTTCTTTTATTTTAAGATCAGAAAATTGTAAATAGGAAGCAGCCCTTTGCAATTTTAAATGATGATAATATTCCATCGGTGGATAGGTAGTCTTTTTAAAAAACAAGTTACTAAAATGTGAAGAAGAATAACTTATATGATGAGCAATATCTTCTAAAGTAATCTTCTTTTCCAAATTATCTTTCATAAAAAGTATACTTTTTTGAATAATATCCTGCTCTTTTATATTTTTAATTTCACGAAATTGATCAATATATTTAAGGGAAGCTAATAAATGCATAAGGCAAAAAGTTACATATTCCAGGTTTTCTGGATCATAACCCATTTCAAGATTTTGGTAAATTTCTTCAAATAAACTAAAACGATCTTCATAACGACTTTTGTCTGATTCTTGAGTGGTAATCATTTTCCCCATAATGGAAGAAAACATATAAGAATTATCTCCTTTGAAATGCAGCCAGTAAATACTCCATGGATTACTATTGTTAGCACCATAAATATGATGTTCATTTGCTGGCAAAATAAAACCTTCATGTCTGTTAATTTCAAATTTTTCTCCTTTATAAATAATCCAGCCTGTACCCTCTTCACAAAAAATGAAAATATTTTGATCTGCTCCATTTTTTCTCTCTCTATAATGATACTTTGCTTGTGGATAGTATCCTATATGGGTAACATATAATTGCCTCGTTATTTCATTTTCTGCCTCATATTTTCTAATACTGTAAGGTAAAATGATTGCCTTTTCTCCTTTAAAGCCATCAGCAATTTTTAAAATTTCTTCCTGTGAGGTATAAATTTTTTTACTCATTTAGCCAAATATTATTCGAATAAGACTTTGGAAAATTTTCTACATACTATTCATAATTCCTTTTCTCTTTTTCAAAAAAAATCCAAAACAACATCCAAATATAAATATAATATAATATTTTACATTTTGTCTTTTTTGTTTTAGCGATGCTCCATTCAATCAAATATTTATAATAGAAATGAAATAATAATTTTTTACATTTATTCAAGATTTCTTTCCATTTTTTAGGTGAATTCTCACTATATCTTTGTTTTAACAAAAAAAATAAAATTCATGTTTTCAAGTAATAATAAATATGTTCTGTTGATTGCTTTAGCTTCAGCATTAGGAGGTTTTTTATTTGGCTACGATTGGGTAGTTATAGGTGGAGCAAAAGCTTTTTACGAAATTTACTTTTCTATTGAAAATATTCCCTGGCTCCAGGGGTGGGCAATGAGCAGTGCTATTTTGGGATGTTTGATCGGTGTTGCTATATCGGGCAGTCTATCGGATAAATATGGTAGAAAAATAATGCTGATGATTGCAGCTTTAATTTTCATTATCTGCGGAGTTGGTACCGGCGCTGTAAATTCAATAAATTGGTTTGTTTTCTTCAGAATATTCGGTGGAGTAGGAATCGGGTTGGCATCTAATGTATCGCCAATATATATATCTGAAATTTCACCTTCTGCGGTTAGGGGTAAATTTGTTTCTTTTTATCAGTTGGCTATTGTGTTAGGAATTCTATCGGCTCAAATAACTAATTGGTTAATTGCAAGA
>CAZIRN010000094.1:0-8700 GCA_964541495.1 uncultured Rikenella sp.
CCGTTTGCAGTTTTGCACACCTCAGAAAATGTTTCATGGTTCGATATTCCGAAACCAATCATAAGCGGATGTAAAAGATTCATATTCTTTATTTTCCTGAAATAATTCCTTTGTTCTTCTGTAAAGCTGCCTTTGATTCCCGTAACGGAAGAAGAAGAGACCATATAAATAAATCCATCGGTAAGACTATCAATGAATTGTACACGCTGAGGATCAATCTGCGGACATATTAAAAGGATATTATATAATCCATATTTTTTAAAAATGTCTGAATATTGCTGCCGATAGATTTCAGGTGGAAGGTCGGGAATTATTGCTCCGTCAATACCCGTTTCGAAGCAATGCCGGCAAAATTCTTCCATTCCGAACTTCATAACAGGGTTAAGGTATCCCATAAGTATAAGTGGAATATTAACATTTTCTCTTATTCCCTCAAGCTGTCTAAAAAGAAGCTTCATAGACATGCCGTTTCTTAAAGCTGTAGTGCTGCTTTTTTGAATTATCGGCCCGTCTGCAAGAGGATCAGAAAACGGGATGCCGATTTCTATCATGTCAACGCCGGCTTTTGAAAGGTTATTGATTATCTCCCTTGTTGAATCAACTTCAGGGAATCCGGCCGTAAAGTAAACCGATAAAATTCCACTTTTACGTGATAAAAAAAGCTCATCAATACGGTTCATATATTTTAATTTATTATTTGCCTGGTTATTATTTAATAATCACTAATTTAAATCATTCTTACGAATATATTTCAAATAAGTTTCCATGTCTTTATCTCCACGTCCTGAAACAGTTACAACAACTATTTCATTACTGTCGAATTTTATTTTTTCGAGTGCTGCCAGGGCATGTGCCGGTTCGAGGGCAGGGATAATTCCTTCAAGCCTCATAAGCCGGAATGCCGCCTCGAGGGCTTCTTTGTCGGTAGCATGTTCGAATTGTGCCCTGCCGGTTTTGTATAGCCACGAAAACAAAGGCCCAATACCAGGATAGTCGAGACCGGCCGAGATAGAATATGGTTCGGTTATCTGTCCGTCGTTGTTTTGCATAAGCATTGTTCTGCTTCCATGAATAATGCCAGGTGAGCCCGCAACTATTGAAGCTGCGGTTTCGCCTGTTTCGATTCCCTTCCCTGCTGCCTCCACTGCTACAAGCTTCACACGTTCGTCATCGAGAAAATGATAAAACGAGCCGGCTGCATTGCTGCCCCCGCCTACACAGGCAATAACATAATCAGGGAAATCCCTCCCAGTTTGCTCTTTCACCTGCCAAACGAGTTCCTCACTTATAACCGACTGAAGTCTCGAAACAAGGTCAGGATAAGGATGAGGCCCCACTACGGAACCGATAACATAATAAGTATTTTCAGGATTGTTTATCCAGTCGCGTATAGCTTCATTAGTTGCATCTTTCAATGTCATATTACCACTCTCTACCGGAATAACCTTTGCACCAAGCATCTCCATCCTCGACACGTTGGAAGCCTGCCGTTCAATGTCGAGCTTCCCCATATAAACAATACATTCCAGACCCATCAGAGCACATACGGTAGCTGTTGCCACTCCATGCTGGCCTGCGCCTGTTTCCGCAATTATTCTCGATTTACCCAGCCTTTTAGCAACAAGAACCTGTCCTATCGCATTGTTAATCTTATGGGCTCCGGTATGATTGAGGTCTTCACGCTTCAGATATATTCCGGTATTGTAATACTCCGATAGCCTTTCCGCATAAAAAAGCGGGGAAGGCCTCCCTGCATAATCCTTCAACAGCCCTCTAAATTCTTTTTTAAATTCCGGATCTTCCAGAATCTTCAGATAATTATCTTTCAGTTCCTGAATATTCCGGTGCAGCATCTCCGGTATAAATGCACCTCCAAACTCACCATAAAATCCATTTTCGTCAACATTGAATTTCATAATCGTTCATTTTTTATATCTATAATAAATTTCCTGACTTTATCAATATCTTTTATTCCTGGAGCAGTTTCAAATTTGCTGTTGATATCCACAGCATACATCATATTGTTTTTCTTACTTATTTCCTTAAGTGTCAAAGCATCCTGGGGCTCAATTCCCCCGCTAATAAAAAAAGGCTTCTCCGGTCTGATGCTCTCGATAATGTCCCAGTTGAACTTCTTTCCGCTCCCGCCATAAAGTCCGCTTTCCGTATCGAATAAGAAAAAGTCGCATACATCTGAAAAAGCATTTACAAAATCCATTTTATCACTCTCTTTTATCCTGAAAGCTTTAATAACTTTCATTCCTGCCGATTTTAATCTTCTGCAATAATCCAAATCTTCATCGCCATGCAATTGAATCATATCGAGCGATGCCTCCTCTGAAATTTTGAGGACTTTATCAATATGTTCGTTAACAAACACACCTACTTTTTTCACGTTTCGTGGAATAATTTTTAAAATCGTCCTGAAAGTATTTTCGCCAATACATCTTTTTGAACCCTGATAAAAAATGAATCCGGCAAAGTCTATTTTTGTTTTAACGAGAAGATTAACATTTTGTTCATCTGTCAGGCCGCAAACTTTTATTTTCATTCTTTTTATCGTTTTTTATCATGGGTTTTTCTCCGCTTCTCTTAAAGAACTTACAAACTCACTTAATGCCAAAACAGGGTCAGGTTTGCTCATAAAGTACTCTCCGATTAAAAAGCCATCGTAGCCAGCCTTTTTCAGTTCGGTAATCGCTTCCGGTGATGAGATGCCGCTTTCTGATATTTTTACGAATCCATCAGGGATTTTACCTGCAAGCATTAAAGAAGTAATTATATCAGTTTTCATGGAGTGGAGATCACGGTTATTGACGCCGACTATGTTTACAAACTCATTTATTGTATCGAGTTCATCCATCGAATGAATCTCGAGCAGAACTTCCATGCCCAGTGAACTCGCAAGTTTTGAGAATTCCAGCACTTTCCCCTTTCCAGTCAGTGCGGCAATAAGCAAAATTACATCTGCTCCGAGACATTTCGATTCATAGATCTGGATTTCATCCAGAATAAAATCTTTTCGTAAAATCGGGATATTAATTGAACTTCTGACCTTGTAAAGGTCGTCGGCTTTACCTCCGAAGAACTTTTTTTCTGTCAGAACTGAGATACCGGCTGCTCCTGCATCACAGTAGCCGGTTGTTACTTTAAGTATATTGGCGCTGTCATTAATAGCACCTTTTGAAGGAGAACATCTTTTGAACTCGGCAATTATGCCTGTGCCTGCAGGATCTCTGAGACGACCAGCAAGGGATATAGCCTTTCTTCCGAATAAAGGGCTTTCCTCAAAATCTTTAACAGAAAACCTCCTTTTCAGAAGTGCAACTTCTTTTCTTTTGCTTTCAGCTATCTTTTCCAGAAATGTCACTGTTGAATTTCTATTAACTTGTTGAAAGAATCGAGCGCCTTTTTATTATAAAGTGAATCTTCGGCAATATTCCTGCATTCCGTGAGCGATTTTTCCGGGAAGCAGCATTTTATGGCAAGTAGTGAATTTGCAAGAACCACGTTGTTTTTTTGTGGAGTGCTGTTTCCTTCCAGAACAGATTTGAATATTGCTGCAGAATCGGCAATGGTCTTCCCTGCAGCCAGATCGGAAGGTTGAACAGCAGGATAATCGAGGTCTTCAGGAGACAATATCTGTTCAACCCCGTTAATAATACACTTGAAGGGCGAAGTAAGCGATACCTCATCGTAACCGTCAAGGCTGTAAACAATAGTATAGCTCATGTCAGTTTCCTGAAACAGATAGTTATATAGTCGAGCAAGTTCAAGGCTGTAAACCCCTATAAGTTGTCGTTTTGGGAATGAAGGATTTACCAAAGGCCCAAGCATGTTGAAGAATGTTTTTACTTTCAGTGCCTTGCGGACAGGTGCCACCGATTTCATCGCCAGATTAAATAAAGGTGCATGAAGAAAACAGATTCCTGCATTTTCGAGTTCTCTCTTTAGTTTGTCAGGATCGGTTGAAAATTTATATCCAAAATATTCAAGTATATTGGATGAACCGCATGCGGAAGTAACTCCGTAATTTCCATGCTTGGCCACTCTGATGCCAGCGCCTGCCAGTACAAAGGCCGTAAGTGTCGAAATATTGAAAGTTTCCTTGTTGTCGCCGCCGGTCCCGCAGACATCTATGGTACCGAAATCGGACAGGTCGGTTTTTACACACAGATTAAGCATTGCATTGCGGAAGCCGGAAAGCTCTTCGACGGTTATGCTCCGCATCAGATAAACCGTGAGGAATGCCGCTATCTCAGATTCCGAATACAGGCCGCTGGCAATGTTTATCATTACTTCTTCAGCTTCCTGGCTGCTAAGAGTCCTGTGCTCAAATAAATAATTAAGTATCTTTCTCATATCGTTCGTGTAATTGATAATAATTTAACGATTATCGGTTTTTTATTTTTAATGTTTAATGTGTTGTAAAGCAATTAATTATCTCATATATTCACCCAGTTTTTAATTATTTCCAATCCATATTCCGTCATAATTGATTCGGGATGAAACTGAAGGCCTTTTACATTGTAATCTTTGTGACTGACGCCCATAATCATTCCATTTTCATCCTCGCATGTTATAGTTAAACAGTCGGGCAGGTGGTTGCGTGAAACAACCCATGAATGATATCGCCCTGCCATAAAGACGGATGGAATATTTTTAAAAAGTGGCTCATCAGGCTTCAGGACTCTTACCGGAGTTGCAACTCCGTGATACACGTTGCTGAGATTCAGTAATTTCGCACCAAAAGATTCACAGACGGCCTGATGCCCGAGACAAATACCAAGTATGCTCTTTTTTGTGTAATATCTTCGTATAAGCTCAAGGCATATACCTGCTTCTGAAGGAATACCTGGGCCTGGAGAAATGAGCACCTTATCATATTTGTCTATTTCTTCGATACTTACCCTGTCGTTCCTGAAAACATCCGGAAGTGTACCTGTAATCTTTTCTATCAAGTGAACAAGGTTGTACGTAAAAGAATCATAATTATCTATAACCACTATTTTCATTCCAGTCTCAACCATTTTATAGTTCTATGCTATTATATATTTGTATATCTTTTATTTATTTTACATAAATCATAAGGTATCTATTTTATTCCTTCAGCCATTTTTACTGCATTTTTGAGTGCATCAAGTTTGTTATTGACTTCCTGTAGTTCTTTTTCTTCATCCGAGCCGGCAACTATGCCTGCTCCGGCCTGGTAAATAAGCATATTGCCCTTACTCAGAAAAGTTCTTATTAGAATAGCATGATTGAGTATGCCTCTGAAATCGATGAATCCAATTGCTCCTCCGTAGTAGCCTCTCTTCTCGTTTTCGTATCTGTCGATAAGCTGCATTGCCATGTGTTTCGGAGCCCCTGTGAGAGTGCCGGCAGGAAATGTAGCCGCCAACACATCGGCAATAGTTGCATCTTCACGGAGTTCTCCCGAGACCGATGAAACAAGATGAATCACATGCGAGTAGAACTGAACTTCGCGCAGGTTTTGCACTTTAACGTTTCTGGCATACTTGCTCAGATCGTTTCGTGCAAGGTCAACCAGCATAATATGTTCGGAATTTTCCTTGAGGTCGTATGAAAGCCTCTCGGCAGCCAACTTATCGGCTTCATCATTGCCGGTCCTTCGATATGTCCCAGCAATCGGATTAATATATGCAATACCCTGGTTTATTTTAAGATGTGCTTCGGGTGAAGATCCGAATATTTTGTAATTTCCGTAGTCGAAATAAAAAAGATAAGGAGAAGGATTGATAGACCGCAGAGCCCTGTACACATTAAATTCATCGCCTTTGAATTCAATAGAATAGCGTCGTGAGAGCACCACCTGAAAAACATCACCGCGATGACAGTGTTCCTTCCCTTTCCTAACCATGTATTTATAATCTTCGTCGTTTAAGTTACTTTTCTCATTTCCTGAAACCCTGAAACGATAAATGGCAAAATTTCTGCTTCTCAGCAGATTCTCTATTTGTTCTATGCCGCTTTCTTCATTTTCATCGAACCTGTTTTCGATAATATATAGCATGTTCTGATAGTGATTAATTGCAATTATGTATTTGAAAAGGTCGTACCTCATTTCCGGAATATGTTTTTCAGGAGTATCGGGTGTTTTCAGTGTAATGTTTTCGAAATGTTCGACAGCGTCGTATGCCATATAGCCGAAGAATCCGTTGACAGGGATTTCATCCGCCGTTCTGGCCGGAGTGAATGCAGACATAAAATCTGTAAATCTCTTTATCAACTCATCTTTTTCTTTGAGGTTATAATTACGTTCCGTTCCGTCGGGATATTTCTCTGTTACCTTGCTTCTGTCGGCCTCGAAACTTGCAACCGAGTTGATACAGATAAAGGAGTAGCTGTTTTCAATTGCATGATAATCGGAGCTTTCAAGAAGAAGGCTATTCGGGTAGATATCTCTTATCCTGAGATAGACACTGACAGGAGTGATGGTGTCGGCCAGGAGTTTCGAAGTACTTGTTGTTATTGAATATTTTTTCATTTTTCCTTAATTTTAAGCTTTATTCGAATTATATAAAACAGTGCGGCCTGCCGTGAGCACGGCAGGCCGCATTAATATTTACATTATATCTACAAACGGGCGCTTCTGCTCACCTTGATTTGAAAAACCATGCGAACCACCAGCACCAATTTGTAGAATAAATCTTCATTTCTTAAATGATAACGGCACAAAAATAATATTTGTTTTTAAATATCCAAATTTTTGTTTTAATTTTTTACAATATCATTAAAAAATTGTTAAAACATGATAAAAGTAAACATATATATTATTATACGAGTTTTTCTAAAGAAAGTTACTATCGAGATACTTCTGGAACTTCTCCTTATACTGCTCGCCTATATTTGTGCCATTTGGCAACGGGAAATAAAGTTCTTTGACATAGTTGTTAAATTTGTTGAAAAGTTTTGTGGAATGGAGCTAAGGCGTAGCCAAAGCGGAATTCCACAAAACTGGGTGTTAAATTTAATATTTATACTCGTTATGATCAACAACTCTTCACTCCAGAAATGGGACCGTCTAAAGCAGAAGCAATTGGACACCCAGTTTGTTAATTGCCTTATTCAGGGTATGAGCTGTTCGCAGTTTGAAGCCAAGTCTATTCTGAACGCTGTATACGAGGTTTATCAACCGTTTTTTGATAACACCGGCGCGATGAAACCAGGACAAATATTTTTTGAAGTTGTCTCGATAGAAAACGGCTCTCAGAAGAAACTTTCTGAATGCAAGATGGTCTCTGTAGTACTTACTCTTGATGCAGGAGAAGAAAACCTTCTTGTTAAAGAGCAACAGGGAGTTCAAGGTTTACGACGGCATAGATTAGAACGCATGGTAAACGAAGCTTTCCAGCAAGGTGGTCTGCTTACTGTTGAAGACCTTGCCAACAGACTCCTTAACTGTGGAGAACGGACTATTTGCCGGGACATCAAAGCTTTTAAGGATCAGGGTATAGTTCTTCCTTTGCGCTCCACAATACGCGATATGGGTAAATCTGTTACTCATCGTGCATTAATTGTCAGGGAATGGCTCTCAGGAAAAGAATATACTGAAATTGCACGGGCAACTCATCACAGCATTGATGCCGTGGCAAATTATATTGATAAGTTTAAGCGTGTGGTTTGCCTGGCTAAGAACAATTATGAGATAAATACCATAGCATTCCTTGTGAAGCTTTCACCCAGTCTGGCCCAGGAGTACTACGATCTGTATCGCACCATTGACGCAGTACCTCACAGAAAGGAAGAGTTGGATGAACTGATAAAAAAAATCTACAGAACGATTAAACCAGCAAAAGAGTATGATACCAAAAGCGTTTTCATTCAAACACTACAGTTCTGCTCATGACAGGTTTTTAAAGCCTGCCATTGTAAACTTCTTTGAACGTGAGTTCTGTGGCATGTTTGGTCCTGTTGTGAGAAAAAACATTGCTGATGCTCTTATTGATCTTTTTAACTCCGTTTGTCCTGAATCATCCAGATTAAAACCAGGTCAGATCACATGGAATGCTCTGGACAAACGAACCAGAGCAGATAGTGAAAAACGACGTTATAAGCCGGTAATATTATCCCTGGTTACAGACGATGATGTCACTATGTTCGAGAAAGGATCTTCAGTGACAACCATACGAAAAAATGTTATTGCTCGCATGATAAGAGAAGCATATGAACAAGAAGCTGTCTTATCAACAAGAGATTTAAGCCTTTTACTTGTATCAGACTCATCTTATTTCTCCCAGTTAAGAATACAGTATGAGAATGAACATCAAACAATACTCCCTCATACAGGTGCTATTCATGACATGGGAACTACTCTGACTCATAAACGTATAATAATTTATAAGTATGTGGTTGAAAAAAAAGACCCTTCAGTTGTCGCAAAAGAAACTAATCACTCTCAGTTAGCTGTTGATAAATACATTAAAGATTTTAATAGAATAAAAACCCTTGTGAATGATAATAAGGATATTGACTTCGTCCATCACACAACAAATATTGCCAGACCAGTTATAAAACAGTACATTCAAATTATTAACGACTATGTCAAAGAACGATAAAAAATATTTTTATAAAAACCTTGTAATGTCAAATGACATTATCGTCAGGGGATAAATATTATTTTCCATAATTCTATTAATGTCCTGCGGACAAATTCAGAAAAATTCAATAATGCTCAGG
>CAZIRN010000095.1:0-8683 GCA_964541495.1 uncultured Rikenella sp.
GAAGTGAATTGTGTTTCGGTTGGAAATCCGCACTGTGTTGTAATAAAAGATTCTCTTGACGAAAAGGAAATTATTAAATATGGCCCATTGCTTGAAAATCATAAACTATTTCCAAATAGAATAAATGTTCAGTTTGCAAAAGTTCTTTCAAAGAATGAAGCTGAAATTCTTATCTGGGAGCGTGGCGCCGGCTATACTCTTGCATCGGGAAGCTCTGCATGTGCTGTTTCAAGTGTGCTTGTGAAAAGAGGCCTTGTCAGTGGCAATCTTAATGTAAAAATGAAAGGTGGTTCACTAAAAATAGAGGTTGACGAGGAATGGAATATAAGGATGACGGGGAAAGTAAGAGAAATTGCCAGGGGATCGCTAAGCAAAGAATTAATTGAAGATTTTTTGAATGATCCTTGATGCTTCAGGGTTCTGAAATCAATGTAAAAATGTGCTAATTAGCTGACAGAAGTAAGCATTATTATATATATGAATTTCATAGTAAACTTATATTCCATTTACTATATGATAAAATTGTCAAGATATTTTTTACTTAATGCAAGTGCTTTCTTCCTGTCTTCCAACGAGCCTTCAAACGACCTGTCTTCGACTTCAACGCATACAGCTCCATTATATCTAATATCTTATAATGCGGAAATAAACCTTCCCCAGTCAATATCGCCCAATCCTGGTAATTTAGGAGTATGAAACTCGAGAGGAGTTGCCATAATACCCACATCATCGAGCTTTTCATTGTAAACTTTTCCATCTTTCAAGTGGACATGAAACAGTTTTTCTTTAAACTCATAAACAGGTTTTACATAGTCCATCTGGAGCCATAGTAAATGTGAAGGATCCAGGTTGAGCCCAAAATATTGGCTTCTTATCTCGTTAAACATCCTCCTCCATATCGCAGGTGTTGTCGCAAGGTTGCAACCGCCGGGCCATTCATCCCTGGTAAAAATCATTGGACAATTTTCGATACCCACCTTTACTTTTCTCTGCTCAGTGTAACTTATAATATCGGTCCACACCTGCCTGAACATTTCAAAATTTTCCTCAACCGGTTTATCCTTATCACGCCCGATAAAAGTGTTTATTCTGTTCACTCCAAGCAAAGCCGAAGCATCAATAACTTTTTTAATATGACCCGCAACAAAAGACCTCATTTCAGGATCGGGATGAAGGGGATTCGGATAATAACCGGGTTCTGCAGGGCAATATGCCCTTCATCGAATTTACCCCAGTTGGGGTAATCTGTCCATTTGCCGCTGTTCCTGCGTTTATTCCATTCGTCCGAGTATTTTTCGTACTCCACAACAATCTGACCGTTAAGAATCTGCGTGACTTTATTGCCATTTACTATAAGCATGGCATGATTCCATTCACCTGCAGGTTTATAAGTCCTGACCCTGGGGGGATACATTGCATAATTTGCTCCGTTCAACTGCCAGTCCTCGAGCGGTTCTGGCCATCCTTCCGTTGTCTTTCCGTCGAAAAGAAGCTTCCATTCTTTTGAAGCCTCTTTCTTTGTTAGAGTATTAGTAGGAGCACTCAGAGCAATTTCGGAATAAAGCTACATAGGATCCGATGCAGGTTTTTCTTTGTATAAAATGACAATCGCAATTATTTTTTGTTCACAAATCCTTATCACTAAATCTCTTTTAACCCTTCTTAAATGTTCGCCTTTATTTCATCTGGCCGGATAATATTAAAAAATTATAATGAAAAAATAAGCATAATTATAAAGATAAACATTTTTTTATAATTTAACAACCTGTATTTAATGAAAAATGAAATTCGCAATCTCAATTAAAAACTTTAAAAATTTCTGATATGAAAAAAAGAATGTTCTCATTTGCAGCTATCTTGATTATAGCTACAGGTATCTGTATCAATTCAATGGCACAGGTGAAAATGCCTGCTGTTTTTGGTGATAATATGGTTCTCCAGCAACAAACTGAAGTAGCGATATGGGGTAAAGCTTCGGCAAATTCAACAGTAAGCATAAAACCTTCATGGGACGGTAAAAATTATACTGCGAAAGCGGACAATAGTGGCCGGTGGAAAGTAAAAATTAAGACGCCTTCGGCAGGCGGGCCATATACTTTGACAGTAAGTGATGGTAAACCTGTTGTTTTAAAGAATGTAATGATTGGTGAAGTATGGATTTGCTCAGGTCAGTCAAATATGGAAATGCCTATGAAAGGTTTCAGAAATCAACCTGTAACAGGCTCTAACGAATATATAGCAACATCCTCGAATAATTCCATCAGACTCATTACAGTGCCTCATGTAATAAGTCTTATACCACTTGATGATTTCGTCGGCTCATGGAAATTGTGCGAACCTGAAAATGTCGCTGAATTTAGTGCTACAGCTTATTTTTTCGGACTAATGCTCAATAAAGCATTGAATGTGCCTGTCGGTCTGATATGTACATGCTGGGGCGGCACAAGAATAGAGCCCTGGATAAGCGAGGAAGGATTGAAAAGTTTTGACTGGGTGAAGCTTCCGGACAAAAGTACACCATCGGAAAAATTATCGCCACAAATGCCTACAGGTCTTTTCAATGCAATGATTAATCCTTTAGTCGGGTATGGCATACGTGGAGCCATCTGGTATCAAGGTGAATCGAACTGCAGCGAACCTTTACAGTATCAGAAACTTTTGCCTGGTCTGGCTTTAAACTGGCGTTCAGTATGGGGCATCGGAGAATTTCCCCTCTATTATGCGCAAATTGCCCCTTATGATTATGGACCAGATGCCATTAACTCTGCATTTTTACGCGAGGCTCAATTAAAGGCATCAACAGCCATTCCAAATTTAGGCATGGCCTGTCTTATGGATACCGGTGAAAAAGACTGCATACATCCGGCTAACAAAAAAGCTGTAGGCGACAGACTTGCTTATCTTGCACTGGCAAAAACTTACGGGAAAAAAGGTTTTGCCTGTGAAGGACCTGTTCTGAAAGATATGAAGATTGAAGGAAATCAAATTTTTCTGACTTTTGATAATGCCCCAAACGGGATAATTTCATCCGCTAATGAACTTTCCTGCTTCGAAGTGGCCGGCTCCAATAAAAGGTTCTTCCCTGCAAAGGCATTTATTACAAATGCAGGCATAACACTCTATTCACCATATGTCGGGCGACCTGTTGCAGTAAGGTATGCTTTTAAAGATTTTATAATCGGAGATCTGTTCAACATCGAAGGCCTGCCGGCATCATCGTTCAGAACGGACGACTGGGAAATAAAATAGACATTCAATGGTCATTAAATGGTCATTAAATGACTATTGAATGATAACAATATTCCTATCTATCTTTATGTAATTCAATGAAATATAATTTATTAGCAGTTCTAATTATTTTATGCGGGCAAATATGTGCCCAATCACCTTTACAATATGTAAATCCTCTGGTTGGCACAGCCCCTGCCTCTACTGAAAGTGCCCGGCGTCATGGAGAAGGAACCGAAGACAAAGGTCAGACTTTTCCGGCAGTGGGACGACCCTTCGGGATGACACAATGGACACCTGAAACACGCACTACTGAAAATAAATGTGTTGCACCTTATTATTATAACGACAAATATATCACCGGTTTCAGAGGCAGCCACTGGATGAGTGGAAGCTGTGCACAGGACTATGGCAGCGCTACAATTATGCCGTTCGTTAACTCACGACCCGATACATTGACAAAGAGTCCGGTATCGAAATTCTCCCATAAAAACGAAACCGCATCCCCTGCATATTATAGAATCACACTTGATGACTACAGCACAACGGCAGAACTGACAGGGTCGGTAAGGTCAGGAATGATGAGGATTACATTCCCTGGCAAACCTGAAGGCTTCATACTGATCAGAATGAACAGTGATGAAAACGAAGGTAAAATATGGATTGACAAAGAAAAAAATGAAATTGCCGGCTATAATCCGGTTCACCGTATATATCAAGGATGGGGGAAACCAGCAGGCTTCAGCGGATGGTTCGTGATTAAAACCGACAAACCTTTTAAAACTGTAAGTTATCTTAATAATAATCAACAGATTACGATAAGTTTCGGAAGTGAGAAAACGATTCTTGTGAAAATTGGCATATCATTTACAAGTATGGAAGCAGCAAGAAAAAATCTCGAAAAAGAAATACCGGGCTGGGATTTCGAAGCTTTGCGCAAAGAGAGCCAGAACGTATGGAACCAGGCTCTCAGTAAGATAATCGTACGCGGCAGGTCTGAAGATGATAAAGTCAAATTCTATACGGCTCTCTATCACTGCTATCAGCTTCCCAGAATTGCAAGTGATTCCGACGGAAGCTATATCAAATTTGGCGGCGACGGAACAATTCTCAACACCGGCGGCTACGACTATTACGACGATTTTTCAATGTGGGACACATATCGGGCGCTTCATCCTCTTCTCACCATCATTGAGCCTGAAAGAACATCCAATATGTTGCGTTCTCTTGTGTTGAAAGCACAACAGGGGGGATGGATGCCAATATTCCCGGCATGGGCAAACTATACTTCGGCTATGATTGGCGACCATGCAAGTGTCACAATAGCAGATGCATACTTGAAAGGTATTGATGAATTCGATACCGAAACAGCATATTTTTATATGCGAAAGAATGCTTTCGAAACACCGCCGCCTGAAGAATATAAAGACGGTAAAGGAAGACGGGCTCTCGAAAGTTATATTAAATATGGATATATCCCCCTGGAAGACAGTGTATGGGATGCATTTCATAAAAACGAACAGGTATCCCGGACTCTTGAATATGCTTTCGACGATTATGCCGTTGCACAGATTGCAGCTAAACTCGGTCAATCGGACGACTCTGCGATACTTATGAAGCGTTCGGGAAACTGGAAAAATGTCTTCGATATTCAAACCGGTTTTGTAAGAGGGCGTTATGCCGACGGTCGCTGGATAGAGCCGTTTGATCCTTACAGTAAGGAAAAATATATTTGTGAAGGCACGCCTTTCCAATATACATGGTATGTTCCGCATAATGTTCCGGAACTTATAAAATTAATGGGTGGAAGCAATGCTTTTATCGCTAAGCTCGATAAATTTTTTGAAGAAGGACATTACTGGCATGGGAACGAGCCAGACCATCAGGCACCTTTTATGTTTGCAATAGCAGGGCGGCCTGACAGGACACAGAAATGGGTTCAGAAGATACTTGCTGAAGAATACGGGACAGGGCCGGGAGGACTCAGCGGCAATGAAGATGCCGGACAGATGTCGGCATGGCTGGTCTTTGCCATGATGGGCTTCTACCCCGTGTGCCCGACATCAAACCAATATGTTATCACTACTCCGGCTTTCGATGAAATCAGGATAGTCGTTCCCGGCAAAAATACCTTTGTGATAAACTCACTCGGCAGAAAGACCGGAATCAATTATATCGAGACTATTTCACGAAATGGTGCCAGGTATGGCGACTGGTTCATCACTCATGAAGATATTACAAAAGGCAACAGATTTACATTTTATCTGGTTCCGAATATTCCTTTGAAATAGGACAAAAAATTTCATTGCTTTTTGTTAAGTGCACGCAAATAAAATATCATTGCATTTTTTTCGTGGAATATTTCAATATTCATCCGGCAGTTCTTTTAGCTGGGCTAATGTAAATACAGGTCCGTCCTTACAAACATACATTTTCCCGATATTACACCTGCCACATTTACCAAAGCCGCATTTCATGCGATTCTCTAAAGTCGTAAAGATATTTTCATCTGCAAATCCACGTTTAGAAAGAATCGGAAAAGTATATTTTATCATAACCGGCGGGCCACACACTATTGCAATGGTATTATCCGGAGAAGGAGCAGCTTTTTCGACAATTGCAGGGACAAAACCTGTTTCTCCTTTCCAGTCAGGCGTTTCACCACCGGGATCCACAGTCGTTATAAGTCTTACATCTTCCCGACTTCCCCAATCCTGTAATTCTCGCTTGTAAACCAGATCACTAACACTTCTTGCACCATAAATAATAGTAACATCCTTAAAATTATCCCTGAGATCCAGTATATTCCAGATTACACAACGCATTGGAGGTAAGGCTATTCCCCCGGCAATGAAAAGAAGGTTTTTCCATTTCCATTCATTAACAGGGAAACTCCTACCATAAGGACCGCGGAAGCCTATCAGATTACCCTCTTCACAATTCGAAAGGGCATTAGTGACTCTACCGGCCCGACGGAAAGTACATTCGATATAACCCTTTCGTGTGGGTGAAGAAGCTATGCAAAAAGCCGATTCGCCAACACCATAAACAGAATAGATACCAAACTGACCTGCTTCGAAATCGAACTTCTTCTCATCTTCCTCTTTGACGAATTTGAGCATTAAAGTCTTCACTCCCGGTGCCTCATAAGTGATTTTTTCAATCCTCATAAGGTATGGCATATACGGATTATCATTCATATTGTTGCCTCCTGAAGTGAAATTAAATATTCGAGAATATTCATATCGGCAGGGCATGCCCTGGAACAACGGCCGCATCCTGTACAGCCAAATACAGACAACTTTTCCGGTATATATGAAAATTTGTGCATTATGCGTTGCCTCCATCTTTGCGATTGAAGCTGCCTCGGATTATGACCTGACGCATGGAGAGTGAAGAGAGAGAATCCACAGGAATCCCAGCACCTTAAACGTCTTCCCAACTTGCCATGAGCCTCATCCTGCAAGTCAAAACAGGCACATGTCGGGCAAACATAAGCACAGGCACCGCATCCAATACATTTTAGCGACTGTTCTGTCCAGAGTTCGCTACTATAAATATTTTCCAGATTTTTCCTTATTTCATCAATTTCGAACATAGAAGGAAGATCGGCAAGAAACTGATTTTTATTTATTTCTCCGGCTGTTTCAAAAAGTCCTTCTGCAAGAGAGACAACCGACCATCCTTTTTCAGTGATTATTTCCGCAAGATAATCGCCATTTTCACCAAGCTGAGTAAACAATATATCGCTTCCTTCGGTATTCCCCGGATTTCCTCCGACTGATGTACAGAAACAGTATTCGTCTGCTTTATTGCAACTGAATCCCAGCACTGTTAAATGCGAAAGGTGTTTGTTATAAATTTCATCATCAAAATCCTGGTTAAAAATGGCGCTTAGTATTCCGATTCCCATAGCATCACATGGCCTTACTCCCCATAGTATGACTTCAGGGATATCGTCAGGATTTACACTCTCTACAGAGATATTATCTTTACTCATGGTGTATTCAAGTACCGTTTCAAAGCGGGGGAAGTACACTTCTTTCGGTGATTGTACGGTCTGAACATAACCGGTCGCTATTTCCTGAAAACTTTCTACTTTATTAAATATTATCTTGCTGTTTTTTGAAACAGGAGCATATATTATTTTATTTTTCTTTCTGAGAATATCGAAAAGATTCTCCAGTGAATCTTTTCTGATCAGCCGTTTATCAGTATTCATTTTTATTGAATAAAATTATCTTTATCGTCAGGTCTATATGTTGACATAATGTGTTCACCTTTGATTGTCGGTTGATATCCTCCGAAGTGTACTGTTGCTTCTTCAACCATTTTTTTTGTAAGCAGATGTATTGGAATGTTAAGAGGACAGGCGTTATAACATGCATCACAATCAACGCATCTACCGGTCAAATGGACGGCTCTCATTATATGCCATTCAAGATTACCAGGCAAATGTGAAGGGACCGGTATCCACTGAGGCTGGTTACAGTCAACCGTACATCTATCGCAGTAGCACATAGGGCAGGCAGCCCGACAGGCATAACATTTGATGCACAGAGAAAGCTCATCCGTCCAGAATTTCCATCTTTCTGCCGGGGTCATTTTTTCAATCTTCGCCAGCTCCTCTCTGTCTTGTTGATTAATTTCAATCGGGTATTGATGAATAAATGCTTCAACTTCAGCGAGGTTGCCGAATTCAATTAATTTTCCATCAGGAGTGATTCCCAGTACAAGCAGATTCGCATCGCTTACCTGAAATTCCGCAGCAAGTTGAATTATGCTTCTCATTACAGGCAGTGTGGCCTCAATCGCAATTCTTCCCTTATCTCTTACTTCACGTTTTGTAAGATATGTTGCAAGGTTCTGGACACACCGGCTGTCATAGATCAATCTGCAGGCATCCTCAGGTTTTTCGGCAAAAAGCGCACGTGTCCTGCCTGCCGTACCTTCTTCATATCCTATTACAACTTTGACTGTTAAGGATTCGAGTAGTTCTGTAGCCTTTTTTTTCAATTCATCCATTGATAACCTCCTTTGGCTTGCCTGCTACCTTCCGGTATTCTTCGTATGGCCCAAGTTCGCGAATAGCGCCAACAGTAGTATTTACTACTTCAGCCCATTTTATTCCTTCTGCGGCAGACACCCAGGAAAACTTTATCCGCCTTATATCAATACCCATGAATTCGCAGAGTGAACGAAACATTATCCATCTTCTTCTGGCATGAAAATTTCCGGATGTATAATGACAATCATTTGGATGGCATCCGGAAACGATAATTCCATCAGCACCTTCATCAAAAGCCTTCAGAAGCAACATAAAATCTATCCGTCCTGTACATGGGAATCTTACGATTCTGACATTCGATGCATATTTTATGCGACTGGTGCCTGTCAGGTCAGCTCCGGCATAAGTACACCAGTTGCATACAAAGGCAATTATTTTCGGTTCAAA
>CAZIRN010000096.1:0-8556 GCA_964541495.1 uncultured Rikenella sp.
TCCGGCTTTTACAAGCAACGTCTTGTCTGAAATATTGTCTTCACGGCAAAGTTTGAGCCCTGAAGATGAACAGTGACGTTTGACTTCGGCCGGTATTGTATCGTCGGCACAAAAAAGATGAAGAAAATGGCCCGACTTTATTCCAATAGTTGGCACTGAGGTGTTGTAAACAATTACTTCATTGCGATTCGCCGATGAAATGCTTGTAACAGTCTGAGAGAACATTAGCAACAAGAAAACTGCAACAGGATATATACTCTTCAGGCTGTCTCTTTTAAGAAGGTTCTGCGTCAGCATCAACAGGAAGATAGTAAAAATAATGCCCGAAGAAGTGGAAAGACCAATATTTTCCAACGAGGCGAAAGGAAGTTTCGAAGTCATTCGGGTCAGAAATCCGGCCAGGCCGGCCGTCATATTCATAAAATATGCTGTAATACCCGAAAGGAGAGCCGAAAATGATAATATTATTGTCAGGAATCCGCAAATTATTATTATGTTGGAAACAGGTATAATTACAAGATTAGAAAAAATGAACAAAAGCGGAAAACGGTTGAAGAGCATCAAAGTAAGAGGAAGAGTGCCCTCCTGGGCGATTATGGACATTGCCGTAGATTGCCATATTCTGTCTGTAATTTTTCCTCTAAAATTGAATATATCGTAAAATTTCTTATAAAACATAATAATGAACAGCACCGCATGGTATGAGAGAAGAAAAGCCGCATCAAAAATCACAGACGGCCATAATACTGCCAGAATGAATGCGGAGGCAAGCATAGTATTTATTGAATTTGTTTTTCTTTTTAGCAGATTTCCCGCATGAAGAAATGAAAACATGAGTGAAGCTCTCACAACCGAGGGAGATAAGCCTGCAATGAAAGAAAATACCCATAAAACGACAATTGTAATAATCACCCTTACAATGTTGAGTTTTCCTTTCAGAAAAAATAGCATACCGAATATAAACATGCTCAGTACCCCAGCATGAAGGCCTGAAACAGCCATAATATGCATTACTCCGGCTTTTGCAAACTGGTCTTTCTGTTCATCTTCAAGCAGGGCTTTTTCACCGAGTGTAATTGCGGCGGCAAGTGCAAGATTCTCTCCTTTGAGGCCTCTCTCACGATATAAATTTATAATGCGACTGCGGTAAATAAGAGCCTTATTGAGAATGTTTACCGAAGCAGGTCTTTTATGGTATAGAATATCGGAATGTTTCGTAAATGCGTAATACCTGAATCCTCTCGATTCCATATAGAATTTGTAATTGAACTCATGCGGATTTCCTCTGTTTGTGATTTCAATTGGCTGACATTTGATTATTAGTATATCGCCCGGAACGAGCTTTCTTACAGTCGAGTCCTTTTCATGATATAACAGGATAGAACCTTTTACTTTTACCGGAATATCATTTGAAAGAATACTTAATAGTTTTGCCTTTATCAGGAATGTATTTGTCTTTTCCTCTGGAAAATCCGACAGTTCGCAAACAAAAATTCGGCTGCGGCCATCGAGGGTTGTAAGGCTCTCTTTTTCATAAGTCTTTAAAAGCCAGCCATATGTAAAAAGCAGAAATGAGAGAAAAATTCCATACCAGGGATTATTTTCTTTGTCGTGCCGGAACTTACACACAACCGTTCCGGTGAGAGCAACAGCAATAATAATGATTAAGATTTTTAAAGGCAGATGGATATAAAGGCTGATTATTATGCCGAAGCATAATGGAACAAAAAGCCTTAAAAAAGGTATCTGTTTGTGAAGCACTTGATGCAGCCTTTGAGACTGCCTAAAGATAAGAAAAAGTTTTTATTTTCTCCGCTGCGTATAGACCAGAGTTTTATATTTGGCATTAAATCTGCCTTTGCTTATATCGTTGAGTTTTCCTTTTATTAGCGTCTTCCTTAAAGGATTGATTTTTTCAACAAACAATATCCCGTCGAGATGGTCATATTCATGAAGAATAATTCTTGCTTTATAATCTTTATATGTCTCATCATGAAACTTCCAGTTTTTATCATAATATTGAATCCTTATAAATGATTCTCTCTTTACTTCTTCACGAATATTTGGAATGCTCAGGCATCCTTCGTTCATCAGGGCAAATTCACCGTTTTTTTCGATGATTTTCGGATTGACAAAAACTTTTTTAAAATTGGCGAAATCGGGGTCATCATCGGCAAGCGGGGCGCCGTCTATTACAAAGATTCTTAATGATTTTCCAATTTGCGGTGCGGCAAGGCCAACTCCTTCGGCATGGTAAAGCGTTTCGAACATATCGTCTATAAGCTGGTTTAAACCGGCATAATCCTTATCAATTTCTTCTGTCACTTTTTTCAAAACAGGATGACCGTAAACAACAACAGGATATATCATTAATATTTTCTTTTAAATTTCAATCTTTCGTTTTTCAAGAAATGACTGCAGAATAAGCGAAGCGCTTATCTTGTCGGCAAGCGATTTGTCCATTCTCTCTTTTTTTTTCACCCCGCCTTCCAAAATTGTTTTCTTGCTAATAACCGACGTAAGCCTTTCATCTTCAAAGTAAACCGGCATATCGGGAAACAATTTCTTAATTCTCTTAATAAAAGGGTCAATATATTTAACAGCTTCACTTGGTTTATTGTTCATTTTTCGAGGATATCCCACCACAATTGCATCAACTTTTTCATTTTCGATATAACCCGAAAGATATTCTTCAAGTTTGGCTGAGGGCACGGTCAGAAGTGGAGATGCTATTATCTGCAATGGATCCGTCACTGCCAGCCCGGTTCTTTTCCGGCCATAATCAATTGCAAGTATCCTTCCCATAAATTAATAACCGGCAAAAATACAAAAACTTTTTTTTCGCTTCTTCATGTTCATAAATCAACAACTCAGAAACGATAAAAGATAAGAACCAACTTATTAGCGTATAAGTTGGTTCTGTAACATTTCTGTTATTTAACCTCGAAATTCATGGATTCACGGAGTGGTACTGAAATTTTCTTCCGTAAAGCCTCCACAAATCCCTATTCTGCAGTTTTTGCAGCTTGCTCATACTGTAATGAGGCAAGTCGCTGATATGACTGGTATCTCCATTTTGCATTTTCCTCGGCGGCTTTGAAAAGTATTTCAGCATCAGCGGGGAATGTTTTGAGGAGAGAGTTATAACGAACCTCCGAATGTAGAAATTCCTGGAATTTCGACCAGTCGGGCTCTTTTGAATCGAGAATAAAAGGATTCTTGCCCTCGGCTTCCAGAAGCGGGTTATACCTGAATAGATGCCAGTAACCTGCCTGTACGGCTTTTTCTTCCTGCTCCATTGCCTTACTCATTCCATCAACCAGTCCATGATTAATACATGGCGAGTATGCAATAATGATGGAAGGTCCCGGATAAGCTTCAGCCTCTTTGACCGCTCTTAGGAATTGAGCATTATTGGCTCCAATTGCCACTTGTGCCACATAGACATATCCGTAGCTTATAGCCATCATGCCGAGGTCTTTCTTTTTTATTTTCTTGCCTGATGCTGCAAATTTGGCAATTGCTGCCGCAGGCGTTGCTTTTGACGACTGACCGCCGGTGTTCGAATATACCTCGGTATCGAGAACGAGCACGTTCAAGTCTTCTCTTGAAGCAAGCACATGGTCGAGCCCTCCGAATCCAATATCGTAAGCCCAGCCATCGCCTCCGATTATCCAGTGTGATTTCTTGACCAGATATTGCTTAAGTGATAGTATATCTTTTGATATTTCCGATTTATCTTTCTCACATGCTTCAACAACTTTTGAAGATGCTGTTCTTGAAGCTTCCGCATTGTTTCTGTTTTCAAGCCATTCTCTAAATGCAGCCTCGGTGTCGGAGCTCGCAGCTTTACTGTCGATAGCTTCCTGCATCTTAATAGCTATTCGTTCTCTCAGCTTGTTCGTTCCCAGAGCCATACCATAACCGTATTCTGCATTGTCTTCGAAAAGAGAATTAGCCCATGCAGGACCTTGTCCGTTCTTATTTACGGTATAAGGTATGGAAGGTGCCGATGCGCCGTATATAGATGAGCACCCTGTTGCATTTGCAATAGTCATTCTGTCGCCGAACAACTGAGTAATCAGTTTAATATAAGGTGTTTCACCGCAGCCTGAACAGGCACCCGAGAATTCAAAAAGCGGCTGTGCAAACTGGCTGTTTTTGACATTGAGGAATTTATCCACAATGCTGTCTTTATATCCGACTTTTTCGTGCATGTATGTCCAGCGTTCGGACTCAGCCAGTTGTGTCTCCAGAGGTTTCATCATAAGAGCTTTGGTTTTGGTCGGACAAACATTCTCGCATATTCCGCAGCCGGTACAATCGTAAACACTTACCTGTAGCCTGTATTTATAAGCTTTAAGTACGCCGGGAATACCTTGCAAGAGCTTTGTTCCTTCCGGTGCTTTTGAAGCTTCTTCTTCAGTAAGAAGGAAAGGACGTATTGCAGCATGCGGACATACATAGGCACACTGGTTGCATTGTATGCAATACTCGGGCAGCCATTCGGGAACATTCACTGCAATACCCCGTTTTTCATAAGCACTGGTGCCCGGAGGGAAAGTTCCATCCTCTCTTCCGGAGAATGCGCTTACAGGAAGATTATCACCTTCCATGTTGTTGATAGGTTCGACTACATCGCGTATGAAAGCAGGAATATTTCTTTTATCGGGTGTTTTTTCAATTTTTATTTTTGCCCACTCTGCAGGAACATTAACTTCAATCACTTCTCCGCCCTTCATAACAGCCTGATAATTCATGTTCACTACACGGTCGCCTTTACGGCCGTAAGTTTTGTATATTGCCTTTTTCATTTCATCCACAGCCTTGTCGTATGGTATAACCTGCGAGACTTTGAAGAATGCCGATTGCATAATGGTGTTCGTTCTTGTACCAAGCCCTAATTCTTCTGCAATAGCTGTAGCATTGATTATATAAAACTTAATATTGTTTTCAGCAAGATATTTTTTCATGTGATCGGGGAGACGCTTTTTTGTTTCTTCAGCGTCCCATAGTGAGTTAAGGAGGAAAGTTCCGCCTTTCTTCAAGCCCTTGAGCATATCGTATTTATTGAGATATGCCGGAACATGACATGCGACGAAATCGGGAGTGTTTACATAATAAGGCGAACGTATAGGCTGGTCGCCAAATCGAAGGTGTGAGACTGTAAGCCCTCCTGACTTTTTCGAATCATAAGCAAAATAAGCCTGACAGTATTTATCTGTTGTTTCACCTATTATTTTGATTGAATTCTTATTGGCGCCTACAGTGCCGTCGGAACCAATCCCGAAAAATTTAGCAGAATAAGTGCCGGGAGCTGAAACATTTATTTCCGAAAGCTGAGGAAGAGACTGAAAAGTCACATCATCTACAATGCCTACGGTGAAATGATCCTTAGGCTCCTTTTGTTTCATGTTTTCATATACGGAGATTATCATTGCAGGGGTAGTATCCTTCGAGCTCAATCCGTAACGGCCTGAAAGAATCTGGGGCCTCACATCCCTGTCGTAGAATAATCCTTTAATATCAAGGTAAAGCGGTTCGCCGTTTGCGCCGGGTTCTTTTGTCCTGTCAAGAACTGAAATTCTTTTAACAGTTTTTGGAATCACATCGAAGAAATATTTTGCAGACAGAGGTCTGTAAAGATGAACTGTAACAACTCCTGCTTTTTCGCCTTTTTGTGCGAGATAATCTATTGTTTCCTTTGCAGTTTCGGTTACCGATCCCATTGCTATAATAATATTTTCAGCATCCGGGTCGCCGTAATAAGTAAAGGGTTTATATTCTCTTCCGGTAAGTTTTGAAATTTCTTTCATATAACCTGCAACAATATCGGCAACCGGCTCGTAAAATTTATTTACTGCTTCCTTGGCCTGGAAGAATATATCCGGATTCTGTGCAGTGCCTCTTATTACAGGTTTTTCAGGATTAAGAGCATTATTGCGGAAGCTTTCGAGGGCTTTCCAGTCAATAAGCTTTTTCAGGTCGTCCTGTTCGAGTAATTCTATTTTCTGTATTTCGGCCGATGAACGGAAGCCGTCGAAAAAATGAAGGAAAGGTATCCTCAATTTTATTGCTGAAAGATGTGCAACACCGGCAATGTCCATTATCTCCTGCGGGCTGCTGCTTGCCAGCATGGCAAAGCCTGTCTGGCGAGTCGCATATATATCGCTGTGATCGCCGAAAATTGACAGTGCGTGTGCAGCGACAGTACGGGCGCTTACATGAAACACAGCAGGGAGCAGTTCTCCGGCAATTTTGTACATATTGGGGATCATCAGAAGAAGTCCCTGCGATGCAGTAAATGTCGAACATAGAGCGCCGGCCTGAAGAGCGCCGTGGACGGCACCTGCCGCTCCGGCTTCAGATTGCATTTCAACAACTTTAACTGTCTGGCCGAAGATGTTTTTTAAACCATTTGCAGCCCATTCATCAACAAACTCAGCCATTGTTGATGAAGGAGTAATCGGATAAATACAGGCTACTTCGCTAAACATATAAGCAATATGAGCAGCAGCCTGATTTCCGTCGCATACTATAAATTTTTTGTTTCCCATTGTACTATTGTAATTTTACGAATTTATTTTATGATGATTTAAAAGAATAACCAAATATAACTTCAAAATATTCAATTATTGTATTTTAACTTCCATTCATCGAAAGCAGAAATTCTTCGTTTGATTTTGTCTGCATCAGTCTGTCGCGGAGGAATTCCATAGCTTCGACAGAATTCATATCGCTCAGATAATTGCGTAAAATCCATATTTTCTGCATCATGGTCTTGTTCAAAAGCAGGTCTTCACGTCTTGTACTTGAAGCAGGAATATCAATAGCCGGGAAAATCCTTCTGTTTGCAAGTTTACGGTCGAGTTGAAGTTCCATATTACCGGTTCCCTTGAATTCCTCGAATATAACGTCGTCCATTTTGGAGCCGGTTTCAGTAAGGGCAGTAGCGATTATTGTAAGGGAGCCTCCGTTTTCTATGTTGCGTGCTGCGCCGAAGAAACGCTTCGGTTTATGGAGGGCATTCGAGTCAACACCGCCCGAAAGAACTTTACCGGAGGCGGGCGCTATAGTATTGAAAGCCCTTGCAAGCCTTGTTATGGAATCGAGCAGAATAACAACGTCGTGGCCACATTCTACAAGCCTCTTGGCTTTTTCAAGCACTATGTTTGCAACACGGCAATGCCTTTCGGCTGGCTCGTCGAAAGTGGAAGCAATAACTTCTGCCTTGACGTTTCTGGCCATATCGGTGACTTCTTCCGGCCTTTCATCCACAAGGAGTATCATAAGATAAACCTCAGGATGATATCTGGCAATTGCATTGGCAATTTCCTGAAGAAGGATTGTCTTTCCTGTTTTTGGCTGAGCGACAATAAGCCCTCTCTGACCTTTGCCGATAGGGCAGAACATATCAATAATCCTTACCGAGAGAGAACCTTCGCCTGGTGTGCAAATTGTAAATTTTTCGTTCGGGAATAGGGGGGTAAGATAATCGAAAGGCACACGGTCGCGGATGAAATCAGGGCTTCGGCCGTTAATCTCTTCAACTTTTATAAGAGGAAAATATTTTTCTCCTTCGCGTGGAGGCCTTATAGTACCTGTAATAGTGTCGCCGGTTTTAAGTCCGAATAGTTTTATCTGCGATTGCGACACATAGATGTCATCGGGGGAGTTGAGATAATTGTAATCTCCCGACCTTAGGAAACCATACCCGTCGGGCATTATCTCGAGGACACCTGTATTATAAATAATGCCTTCGAAGTCATAAGGTTTTTCTTTCTTTTCTTCTTTTATTTCTTCTTTTTTAACTTCAGGTGTAACAGGAGAAATATCTTTTTCCTGATAGATGATTTCAGGGGGAGCAACCGGTTCGGCTATATTGTTCTCAGGTTTAATCTGTTCATCGAGCAAATCGCCATTCGGCATATTGAGATAAGTGTCATCTATCAGATCACTTTTGATTTTTTCATTATCCGAATGGATTATTTCCTTATGTTCCGGGCGGGAGTAATCCCTGTCGGTCGTAAAATGCTTATTTTCCCATTTTTTTTCGGTCTCTACTGCAGAATTCGAATCCGGTCTTTTAACATCGGAATTTTCGAGTTTCATTTTTCTCTGTTGTTCATGCCATTCTTTTGTTTTCGTTTCCGGCCTGCCCGTGTCGGTTGGAGTAACGGTTATTACCGATTCCCTGGGAAGGGAAGAAGTGTTTTTTATGAACCTTGGCCTTTTACCTCTTCGGGAGGATTTGTCGGCCGGCTCTTCTTTTGTTATCGAAGAAGGAGATTCTGTAGTATGAGATTTTGCAGCACTATTGTTTTCTAAAGCATTGATGGTCTGCTGGTCAAGGATCTTATATATAAGGTCCTGCTTTTTAAGCGATTCTGCTCTTTTGATATTAAGCTCTTTAGCAATTTCCCGTAATTCAGGAACCAGTTTCTTACTTAATTCGAGAATGTCGTACATAATTTATTTTATGGTGAATAAAAATGATTTTTTAGTAACCCGTTAAAGGGGAAGAACAAAAAACTCTTAAGAAAAATCAAAAGTTTT
>CAZIRN010000097.1:0-8493 GCA_964541495.1 uncultured Rikenella sp.
ACTTGTTTGAATGAGAAGGTATTCCATCAACTTCATTATATGAAGGCATTATAGAATAGACGTTCCCCTTTTTTACTGCCATTTCAAAAGGCACCAAGTACAAGGATCGCATGTCCCGCTCACCGATGGATGCAGGTGCCATATTCAAACCTGCAATAGGTACACTGTACCCGGCAAAATGTTTAGCAGTACACATTAACTTATTAAATTCCAGTCTGTCTTTTGTTTTTTCTGCGTCCCCCTGCATTCCGCAAACAAAAGCACATCCCATTTCGCCGGCCAGATATGGATCCTCACTGTAACTTTCCTCCATCCTCCCAAAACGAGGATCACGAGCAAGATCAAAAACCGGTGATAATGCCTGATCAATGCCTACAGCAGAAGCTTCGACAGCAATCATCTCAGCCATTTGTTTTATTAATTCAGGGTTCCATGTGCTGCCCATTGCAATTGCCTGGGGAAATATCGTTGCACCGTAAGCCAGTACACCATGTAAACATTCGCCCGACTGAACGGGAGGAATACCCAAACGATTATGTTCTCGTGCATATTTCTTTATTTCGTGCGAATGTTCCGCAAGATCTTTGACATTTATAATCGGACTTTCACAAACCCCGTATCCATACATTCCCAACTGATAACTATCAAAATTGGACATACATAATTGTGCAACTTTTTCCTCCAGACTCATCCTTCCCATCAAATCCTTAACCCGCTTATCCACTGGGAGAGATGCATCCTTATATGGTTGTGCCCATATTAGTAAGGGAAATAAAAACAGAACAACCAATACGAATTTTTTGCTTAACATGCTGCATTTTACATCTTCGAGCATTGAATACATATCGATTACTTTAAATCAAGTCTGACTGCATGTTTAATCTTACAAACGCTTCGGCAGCTTCAACCTGTATTGTCATACCACGGAATTCTTCCATTAACCCATGATCCTTTTGATAATATTCCATATTAGTAAATCCCTGACTGGCATGGCAAAACACTGCTTTTATCTTTTGCTGTCTTACATTCGAAATATCCACATAATCAGTTGGAAGAAAATTTCTAGATTGTCGTCCCGTACATACCTCAAAAAAGAAAAGAGGAAAAATTGCGCCCATTTGGAAATAAGCTTTTTGCACCAAAATACTGGTAATCAGATGATCTTTATGCGAATCTATTGGCCAGTGGGCAAATAAAATATCGGGTTTTTCAACCTCCAGTATTTGCTGAATCTTGGCTACCCAACTGTTATCTGCAATTGTGTTGCCATCAATCTGTTCTAAAAAGACAGGTTTGGCTCCAAGAATTTTACAAGCCTTTCTTGCTTCCTCCATCCGGATAGATGCCGCTTCACTGTAACTTTTCCCTTTAATACCGGCATCACCATTCGTTAAATAGATTACGGTAACATTATGTCCTTGCTGTGAAAATTTAGCTAATGTGCCTCCACAACCTGTTTCCGG
The DNA here is from genome assembly GCA_964541495.1 of uncultured Rikenella sp. Classification (GTDB taxonomy): domain Bacteria; phylum Bacteroidota; class Bacteroidia; order Bacteroidales; family VadinHA17; genus LD21. Next base: position 1,464 of record CAZIRN010000097.1, read on the forward strand.
ATCATCAGGATGTGCGCCAATACAAACGATATTAAGTTGTTTATTTGCTTTTTTCGACTCAAAAACAGAATGGAGAGGTAACAAGGTTAACCCAATCATTGTATCATTAACAAAACCACGCCGCGAAATCAGTTTATTGTTATTATTACTTCTCATTTTGAAAAATTAATTTTCGTATTAACTATCTGTTTTATAATCCTGGCTCATAAACTCAATCACTTTGTCAAATAATAAGAAGATCATTATATCCTATCATTTTGATTTTCACTTATTGCAGAAAGAAAATATACTTTTCCGTATATGGAATATATGGAATAAAACAACTATCAAAAAATCAATTTCCAGAACCATCAGACGGTTTGATAGCCTGCACAGCTTTTTTAACCTCTAATAATTGAATCATCTGCCCTTCCGGAATATCAAGTACAGTATTTATATGTTTGTTATTTACATAAATTTCAGTTCCGACATCAAATGTTATAACACCACCACCCTTGATAATATCAGCTGCATATTTTACCATCGAAGCAGTTGAATGGGCAGTATCCCTTTTTGCCCAATCTCTTCCAAGATATTGTAAGACATGCCACTGAATTTTATATCTTGGTTCCCATCTTCCAAAATATGGTTTTCGGACCTTCTGCTGTAACTCCCAGCTTGATTCGCAATGCCCGTGCGTATATTCTGATAATCCATAAGAAGAACTGGCCGTAATTGCAGCGGGATTACCACGCTTTAACGATTCATGTACTCTGGCTCTGTAATTTGTGGTCCAATCTTCATCCAGTGCATCTATCCACCAACCAGAACACTTTTTGCCATAGTAAGTGCTATAATATTCAATTACTTTAAGCCAATTCTCAAAACGGTCCGTTTCATTTTTGAATGATTCCGGACGAGGCAACTTAAACTGATTGTTCATGGATAAATAGAGCATCATCTTAATTCCCCTTTTATTCAGAGCATCGAACAGATCTGAAGGAAGATCCCTCCTTGATATATAGGATCCAGGCCTTAATTCCCATAATTTTTCCAGTACTGGATTAGGTGCACATGAGTAAAGTTGATCCTGTCCAATCGTCAGGACAACATAACCAGCGCCTGTTTCCTTAACCTGATCTGCAAACTTTTCAACATCAACAGAATCAACCATTGCATTCCAGCGATCAATGGTCATTCCTTCTTCAGGAGCCAAAAAATGAAAAAACAAACCATACTTTGCTTTGTGAAACCAATCCAGATTCTTTTCCAGTTCTTTATGTTCCTTTTTTGTCCAATGTTTCGGAGGTATCACAGGCATGGATTCCCAGCCATTACTGTATAATGTTTTTTCTGGAGTAATACTATCAGGAGGATTTAATGTTGCAAAAGGTATGTATGTTTGTTTTGGTTCTTCTTTTAAATAATTACACCCAAAAACAATCAATAATAAATAACCAAACAATACCTTTAAAACAACAGTTTCAAATTTGCAAAATGAACATTTCATACTATATCTTATTTAAATTTTCTGGTATAATATTTCGCTACGGTTCACTCTTGGTTTAATGAAATAATAAAAAGGTAATGACAGCAAATAACCCATAAGATCAATTGAAAATAACGAATAAAGTCTTTTGCCTGATGAAATTTATTTGGGCTTCTGCATAAGCAGAAGCCCAAATAAAGTTATGCCAATAACACAGATTCCTTCAGGTAAGTCATTTTACAAGTTTAATAAACTATTATTTATGGCATTTTTAATCCTTTAGTTTAGGATTCAATAAAACATCATAATCTGGAATTGGTGCAAAATAGTCATCTTTTGTTGGCGGCGTCAGAATCGGAATCTCAGAAGGATCGCGATCTGCGGCGGCTTCCTCAACCCTCTCAGTCCGAACCAGATCAAACCAGTTACTTCCGTTTGCTTCAAGTCCGGCAAATTCCCAGGCTCGCTCAGCTATTACTGAATCTCTGAATGCTGTCTGACTCAACCCTGGTGTCAGATCGGGAAGTCCGGCTCTTCTTCTTACCTGATTAATAGCATCATATGCTGACTCATCAGGTGATGATGACATAGCTTTTGCTTCTGCGTAGATCAATAAAACTTCAGCATAGCGCATTGCAAACATTGTCCGGCTTGAAGTCCAGTCATAATAAATCCATGGCTCTTCCCAATTCATGCCATCATAATCCCACATTTTCCTGTAATATGGGTGTTTCATCTTTAACTGTGTATAATCTACGATAGAAATACTACCATCGGCATTCTTGACTGGATATTCCTTCCCGAATGTGGCATCTTTCCTGGGACCTTCAGGAAATTTTTTATAAAAATTAAGTTCAGCAAAATAACCATCCCAGCCTGTCCATTCCGAAGGCATGCCATTGTATGGCGAGCTCTGATTCGCAACACCATTCTGATTATTAAAATAATAGCCCAATATTGTTTCATCATTATATTTCACGTTCTTCCATAATTCTGCACAGCTGTCAAGCAACCTGTATCCCCAAACATCTTTATTATCAATCACTTCCTTGGCCTTTTGTGCAGCCAGAGCGTACTTTGATACATCTTTAACAGGATAGCCTGCCATGGTAAGATAAACCAATGACAAAACAGACTTTGCCGTTCCCTTGGTATAGGCAATTTTGGCTCTATAATCAGAATAGGAATCAGGGAGTAATGTTTCAGCTTTTTTCAGGTCATCAATAATTTGCTCATAGACAACCGTCGGTTCCGATAATTTGATATCAGGATGCATATCAATGTCAAGAAGTAAAGGTATTCTATTATGTACCCGTACCAACCAGAAATAAGCCCATGCTCTTCCAAAATAAGCCTGGCCCAATGCAATGTTCTTTTCTTCTGAATCAGGCACTTTTGAGGAATTAACAATAATATTGTTACAAGCCTTAATTGCCTTATAAAAACCTTTCCACCAATATTTTAGTTTATCATTTGATCCTGAAATATTAAAGGTTTCAAATTCAACCAGAACAGTGTAGGCAGGATTCGTTGTAACATCATTAGCTCCAAGACATATCCCATTAAATCGGGTGTTATTATCGCAGAGATCGCAAAATTCATAATAGATAGGATTAACTGCATTCGCTAACTGTTCGGCCGTTGTGAAATAGGTTTCAGCTACTATTTTGCTTTCAACTTTTTCTTCTAATACATCGCAAGCCACAAAAAGCATTCCCAGAAGAAAAAGCATACAGGTATAGATTATTGATTTTTTCATATCCGGAATAATTAAAAGGTTAAAACTATTTGGGTAGTAAAAAACCTGGGTAATGGATAAGCGCCCATATCGATACAGGATTCAGCATCATAAGAACCACCATTGGATACTTCGGGATCATACCCTTTGTATTTGGTGATTGTTAAGAGGTTTTGTCCACTTATTGCCAGTTTCAGGTCGGCAAACTTAAGTACACGTCTTGGTAAATTATAGGAAAGACTTACATTTCTGACCTTTACAAAACTGCCATCCTGAAGCCACCTGGATGAATTCATATTGTTGATGTTTGTTGAGCTTAATGCCGGAAATGAAGCATCCTGGTTTGTTGATGTCCACACATCAGCTCCTTCTTTCAATGTAATTGTGCGTGATTCAGCTACAGGAACCGCGGCAACAGCATATAATAAGTTTAATACCTGATTCCCATGGACCCCATCAACCAAAATATTCAAGGTAAAATTCTTGTAATAGAATGTATTATTAATACCAAATGTAAAATCCGGATTAGCATCACCGATTATCTGGTAATCACTTGAATTAATCACATAATCACCATTTAGGTCCTCGTATTTCGAATCACCCGGTTGATTTCCGAACTTTAAAGCTTCAGCGGCTTCATCAGTTTTCCATAATCCAAGATATTTAGGTCCCCAGAACGAACCCAGAGGATGGCCCGGCTTAATAATGAAAGGCTTTGTCGCCACAATGCCCGAACCGTAATCACCTGTCAATATATAATCATCTGGAGTATTTAATGAAATCACTTTATTTTTCACAGATGATAAATTAAAACCCAAATCCCAACTGAAACTATTTTTGTCAACAAGCCGATAATCAGCCGAGAATTCAAATCCCTTATTATTTATCTGGCCTAGGTTTTGCCACACATCATAACCACCATCATACAATGGAAGCGTTTTCCTAACAATAACATCATGGGTTTCCTTTTGGAAATAATCGAAGGAAACATTTAACCTGTTGTTTAGCAAAACTGCATCCATTCCAATATTTCTTTGAGTGGTTTTTTCCCATCTCAATCTGGTATTAGCTGGTGCACCTGGTTCATATCCTGGAAAATTTGATGATGTTCCCCAATCATAAGTTCGCGTCTGAAGGCTATTTAGTCCAATGTAAGGAGGAACACCTGACTGGTTACCGATTATCCCCCAGCTTCCTCTTATTTTTAACATGTTAAAAACATCCATTTTTTTGATAAATTCTTCTTCTGATAAAACCCAGCTCAATCCAACTGAAGGAAAATAACTGAACTTGTTTCCTTTTCTAAATACGGATGAACCGTCAGCCCGGTATGTTGCAACCAAATAATATTTTGAATTGTAATTATAATTTAACCTCCCAAAATAAGACATTAAACCTTTATTAAGATAATCCTGATTTACTCTTTGGGAAGAACTGGAACTAATATCATCTGTTGGACTTTTTGCGCCAATTGCAGCCAGACTCATTGTTCTTGATTCTACTGCAGATTCTTCAAAAGCTGCTGTAAGAAGTATATTATGCTTTTCCTTAATTATCTTGTTGTAATTAAGTAATGTTTGCACCTCCCAAGCAAGACCATCACTACTATTCAACTCCAAAGATGGAGTACTTTGAATAAATCTGCTTTGGTACTCACGATTATACAAATTATACTTTGTCGCAGACAAATTGCAGACAAGATTAAGATCAGTGGATATTTTATATTTTAAACTACTGTTCAGGTCAATTTGTGAACTTTTCTTTTTATCAAACGATTCTTTTTCAAGTACAACAGGATTGCGCCCTAGAGACCCAACAGGATCCATATTTGTGTAATTTCCATCTGCATCATATGGAGCAATAGTAGGTGACCACATAATAGCCTGCAAAATTGGATTTGTCTTTCCAATCCCACTTCCAAGATTTCTATTAAAAGTAGTTCCTACCCATGGGTTAATATCCATACTCATTGAAAAACGTTTGCTGAAATCAATGTCAAAATTAGCCCTAAAAGAATATCTGTTACTATTAGTATTTTTCAAAATACCTCCTTCATCCAGGAAATTACCACTTAACAGATAACGCACCTTGCCTTCACCTCCAGAAACTGAAACCTGATGGTTTTGATTTAAACTTGTTCTGAAGATCTCTTTCTGCCAATCGGTACCTCCATTTGAACGGAAAAATTCAATCTGGTCTGGTGTGTACATCTCAGCATTATATACTTTATTGGTCAAAGAAGCATAATCAGCTGCATCCAGCAAATCATACGTTTTGGCAATTTTCCCAAAACTAATGTTTGAAGAAATAACAATTTTGGGATGGTCAATATCTCCTCTTTGGGTTGTAATTATAATAACTCCATTAGATCCTCTTGAACCATAAATTGCGGTTGCGGATGCATCTTTAAGAATTTCAATGGATTTAATATCAGATGGATTCATTCCCAAACTTGTATTCCATGCACCTTTAACTGGGATACCATCTATTACATATAATGGTTCATTTGATGCATTTATTGAATTTGCCCCCCTAATACGTATCTTTGCATCAAATCCTGGTGCTCCAGATGAACTCGTCACGGAAACACCGGCTGCTCTTCCTCTTAATACCTGGGCAAAATCAGTAACAGGTTGTTCCTGAAAACGTGCTGATGAAATTGAAGAAATGGATCCTGTTAAATCCCTTTTTTTCATTGTTCCATAACCGATTGCTACAACTTCATCAATTCCAATTACTTCTTCTTCCATTACAACATCAATCTGGGTTCGGCCACCTACTGCTATTTCCTTTGTTTTTAAACCCACAAATGAAAATACAAGCGTTGTATTAGGATCTACATTTAATATTGAATACTTTCCTTCTATATCTGTTATTGTCCCTATGGTCGTCCCTTTTACCACAACATTCACTCCTGGCAAAGGGTCTCCATTTACGTCAGTCACCTTTCCGGAAACTGTAAACTGTTGCATCTGAGCTAGGGCCTTAGCCTCACTTCTGGGGACAAGAATAATCTGCCTGTCCAATACACGATAGGTAACATCCGTTCCCTCAAAAATCTCATCAAGCACATTCTTAATTGGCTGATTTTCAGCAATCACATCCACCTTCCGCGAAACATCAACAAGTTTCTGGTTCAGCAGAAAGTAAAACTCACTGTTGTTCTCTATCTGGTTGAGTACCTCCTCCACCGTAGAGTTCTTCATATTAAGTGAGATTTTCGTCGATTGGGAGTAGGTGACTTCCGCCATAACGTTCACCATCCCCAGTAGAAGCAGGAAGCTGGTTAGTTTCATAATCATCAAGATTTTTCGCAGATCAGGAAATGGTTTCTTGCAACCATCATAATAAATTCTTTTTTTCATAACTTTGTAGTGTTAGCAGGTTAATAAACAGGTAATTATTTAGCTCCGAAGCTGAATTTGCCGGCTGCTGACAATGGAGGAAGGGTGTTACCGCACCTTTCCTCTTGTTTTGGCATGCCAGGTGATTTTGTCTTCTTATGTCATATTTGTAAATTTTGAGTTATACATATTTTTCTTTTTCGGTTTATTTTACTGTTTATTTGGCAGGATAAATGATGATTTTTTTCCTTGGAAAGGTTCCATCAGCCAGAGGGACTCTTTTTAATTCCACATAATTAACAGGAGAAGATAAGGCAAGTAACCGTAAAATTTCTTCCAGCGATTCATCCTGGAAGGTTGCCCTGTAACGATAATCCTGCAATGCATCACCCTGAAGCTCAATATCTACGTTGTAAATCTGGCTGATTCTTTCCACAACATTCCGAAGCGGATCATTACGAAAAATCAGTTTCCCGTCTT
>CAZIRN010000098.1:0-8403 GCA_964541495.1 uncultured Rikenella sp.
TCAGGAAGAGGCACGAAATAATTTTCGTCGCGATGTTTAATGATTATATCAATAAGATCCTGGAATTTTGAATTGCCGTGAAATATTTTTCGCTTCCGGTAAATGATATATTTTTGAAGGTAAAAAGCCACATTCTCGGTGATGCAAAAATATTTCATTGTTTCAGGTACTGTAATTCTAAGTTCATCACACATCCTGAAATAGTGATCAATTGCAGTCTTACAGGTAAAGATAACGGCAGTGAAATCAAGAATATTGATTTTCTGCTGCCTGAAATCCTTTGCAGAAACACCCTCAATCTGAACAAATGGTTTAAAATCAATTTTTAAGTTATATTTTTTTGCCAGCTCATAATATGGTGACTTGGGATTTTGAGGGTCTGGCTGTGATACTAAAATCTTCTTTATTTTCAACCCCTTACAGATTTAGTTCGACATCAGGAAATATTAAAATCCTGTAATAATGCTGAAATATATTTTATAATTACAGCTACAGGTAATATTTCCAGTGCACAAAGGTATAAAATTAAATAAATAAGTGATGCATGCCTATTTATAAAAATAAGAAAAAGACGTGCAAGCCGCACAATAAGAAGAAAACCAAAAATAATGAAACCGGCGGTAAGTAATGTTCCAACAGAAAAAATGTTTGTATAAAGAATTAAGATTATTAAAAAAAAGCATAATAAGCCGGAAAGTCTGTAAAAATTATATATAGTTGAGATGTAATTTTCAAATAATTCCTGTTGTTCGCTGATTAACGCGGTCAGCCTGGTTACAATATGCCTTGCCGATATTGCTAAAATTACAGTTGCAAGGCATAAAAGCCATAAAACAAAGTCTCCGACTCTAAGGAAATTTATATTGAAATATTCAAGCGATATGAAACCAAGAAGACTTATATTTATACATGAAGCTGTATTTATCAATATAGACTGTAGCCGGAATATTCTTTTCGTTTCATGGGAATAAGTATCGGTTGTACCGCGAAAGCTCAGGAATTTTATCATATCCCTGAAAATATTTCCGGGAATATTGCGCAATACTATATAAATAAGGAAAGATATCAGAATAAGGGGAAGCATCCAATCGGCCTTAAGGTCAGAAGGTTGCCGGCTGATTCCTTCTTTCAGATTTGTTTTAAGTTCTGTGGACAGTTTGTTTTTGAAGTCGAGGCTTTTGTTGATAAAGGAAAAAGGAAAAGGTTCCGGAGTTGGCAAAAGAGTAATACCGGCAGAATCATGTGTAAATAAAAAAGGAAGTGACTCATCGGATGGTTTAAAAGCTTTATTTACGACAGAGCAGGTATCAGCCGTTAAAATATTTTGTTTAGCTGCATCTTGCTGCATTGTGATTGCCAGATTAATATACAGCATACATTTATAATAATTTTTAATGTCAGAAATAATCTGACCGGCATCCCATAATATCTGAAAGAATATTATTGGCCAGCCTGCTTGCACCTATTCTGAACAAAGAAGGATTGAGCCACTCTGAGCCGAGAATAAATCTTACAATATTATAGTAAACTGCTGCATCTTGAGATGTAACAATACCTCCGGCAGGCTTAAATCCTACTTTAATACCTGTTTCATTGTAGAACACAGAAATTGCTCTGCACATCACAAATGCAGCTTCAGGAGTTGCAGAAACGCCTGTTTTTCCTGTGGAGGTTTTGATGAAATCCGCACCGGCATCCATGGCAATCATCGAAGCATTGAAAATCTGTTCATTGCTTTGCATCAGCCCCGACTCAATAATTATTTTAAGCAGTGTGTCACCTATTGTGTTTCTTATTTCTCTTATTTCGTCAGCCACGGTTTTGAAATCGTTGCCGAAAAAAGCACCCACAGGTATTACTACATCTATTTCGTCCGCTCCGGCATCAACGGCCATTTTGCACTCGGCAACCTTTATATTCCTGAAGGTTTGTGAAGTAGGGAAACCACCTGCCACTGAGACGATTTTGACATTTTTTGCAGTAAGCTTTTCTTTAACCAGAGTAACAAAATTTGGGAATATACAAATTGCGGCTACAGTCGGCACATTAGTATATTTGGCATTAAAGCTGTTGACTTTACCTGTAAGGTGCAGAATAGTGCTCTTGTTATCGGTGGTGTTGAGGCTTGTAAGATCAATAACCCTTAACATATCTAATAATGTCTTGCGGTCAGGAATTCCCTGAATTGCAGAATAGATTTCCTTGAGACCTTTTTTAATTTCTGCTGTGGCAGGACAGTTTTTTATAAGTTTCTGATATAATTTTGTCATATAATTTATTTTAAACTAAAGATATAATCCAAAATTCATTAATAAAAAGCCAGGTGTCAATATAATGTTTTTGTCTTTATATTATTTTATTTTGATTTTAATTATTAAAATTTTTTAGAAGCCTTTTGTGTTGTATTGAGATTTTATTGTAAATATATCGGTCAGGATGTTCAGTTATGTAAGTTTTTGCTGCTTCTTGCAAGAGAAGCAAAAATACCGAATATGCACAAAATTGAAAAGATTGTAAAGCCGGTTTTCATTCCTGTAATAAGTCCTTTATAGTTGGAAGGAGAGAGAGGCCGGCGTCCGATAAAAACCGCCAGGATCATCATGGCAATGCCCATGCTCAGCATTTGTCCTGCAGTTCTCATTGTACCTACAATTCCAGAAGCAACGCCCAGTTGTCTCTTTTCAACAGAACTCATTATAGCGTTTGTATTTGGTGAGGTGAAGAAACCAAATCCGGTGCCGATAACAACAAGCACGATTAAAATTAGGATAAGAGGGGTATTTTCAGAAATAAAACAAAGTGAAATAAGGCCTGCCGAAGTCACAGTCATTCCGAAAGAGGCAATAACTCCGGGGTTTCTTTTGTCAGAAAGCCTTCCTGCAAACGGTGAGATGAGGGTCATAGCAACCGGCTGAGAAATCATTATAAGACCAGCTGTCTTCACATTAAGGTTGTGAATGTATTGCAGATAAAGGCTCATGAAAAAACCTATTGCAGATGTTGCAGCATAATGAATCAGTGCTGCAACGCTGGAAAAAGCAAATACACGGTTATGCAGGAAAAGTTTTATGTCAAAAACCGGACTATCGGCAGATTTCTCGAAATAGATAAAGAACAGGCCTGACACTGAACCTGCAAGAAGAAGAATCCAGCCGATGGTTGAAGGCAGTTTTGAAAAACCATACATAAATGTAGCAAGTGAAATGCCGTAAAGCACTGCTCCTTTCCAGTCGAATTTTTCTTCTTTTGCTTCTGCCCAGTCATTTTTTATTTTTGCCGATATTAGTACAAGTGATGCTATTCCGAAAGGAACAAGAGAAAAGAAAATGCTTTTCCAACCAAAATGTTGCGTCAGGAAACCTCCTATAACTGGGCCGGCTGAAAGGCCGAGATATACTGCCGTAGTGTTGATGCCCATCGCCATTCCTCTTTCTCCCGGCGGAAAAACTGAAGTTATTATTGCCAGGCTGTTACCGAAGAACATTGCCCCTGATATGCCCTGAAACACCCTCAGAACAATTAGCGAAGTAATATTTCTGCAGAAAGTTATTCCAATAGAGAAAAGTGTAAAAAGAAAAATTCCGGTAAAGAAAATCTTTTTTCTGCCGGTAATATCTGCAAGCCGGCCGAATGGAAGCAAAAACATTGCAGAAGCGAGTATAAAACTGCTTGCTACCCATCCTAAGCTGACAGCGTCGGCATTAAGGTCGGCTCCTATTGAAGGAAGGGCAAGATTAATCGAGGAACTTAGAAAAGGGTTAAGAAAGGCTGCGAATGTGGCAACCAGCAATACTGATCTTTTAAGAGATTTATCAGAGCGGGGATCAGCTACACTTTCATCCATTTTTAAAAATCCTTGTTCTTTGTGTCAATTATAATAGTCACAGGACCATCATTAATAAGTTCCACATCCATCATTGCTCCGAAAATACCTGTTTGAACTTCTTTTTCCAGACATTGAGAAAGTTTGTCCACAAATTTATTATAAAGGGGAATGGCAATTTCATGATTTGCAGCCTTGATATATGAAGGCCGGTTGCCTTTTTTAACAAGTGCATGGAGTGTGAACTGGCTTACTACCAGAATTTCACCGCCTGTTTGCCTGACGGAGAGGTTCATAACTCCATTACTGTCATTGAAAATACGCAGGTTCACTATTTTATTGCACAACCATTCTATGTCGTCATAATTATCGGACGATTCTATACCGGTAAATATCAATAATCCCGGTCCGACTGCGGAAATCAGCCTTCCACCGGATGACACCGATGCACGCTTAACACGCTGAACGACAGCCCTCATTAAACTTAAAATAAAAAATAATAGCAAAAATATTTATCAGACATATCCTGTGTACGATGATTATTACATAAGCCTATCCTGCTAATCCGTTTAGCTGGAAAGATTCTGTTTTCTGAAAAAAATTGGTCAAACATATACATAAAATCCGGTTAATACAATAAAGACTTCTAAAAGGTTTAATTCCTGAACTTTTTCTGTCTATATTTACTATCTTTTTATAGATGGATTTCCTTACTGTTATCGCAATTGCTTTCGGGCTTTCGTTTGATACTTTTGCTGCTTCGCTCAGCATAGGAATAATATCGAACAACATCCGTTTTCCCGGAGCTTCAAAAATTGCTTTTGTTATGGCTCTTTTTCAAGGGGGACTGACGGTTGCAGGTTATTTTCTTGGCTTCGTGTTAAGCAAAGTAATAGGTACCTATGATCACTGGGTTGCTCTGGGTATTCTGGCTTTTATTGGTGCAAGGATGATTATTGAGGGTGCCAGGAACAGAGGGATATCGGCTAATCGCGATTACACAAAGGCGCCCGGGTTATTTCTTATTGCTTTCGGGACAAGCGTCGATGCAGGAGCTGTTGGAATCAGCTTTGCAATGCTTGAAGGTAATATCTGGCTGGCCGGTATACTAATAGGGGTGATTACTTTTCTTGCTTCGATGGTAGCTATAAGGATAGGAAAGTCAGCAGGGCGACTGGCAGGGAAAAAAGCTGAAATAGCAGGTGGACTTATACTTCTTGCAATAGGGATTAAAATATTCCTTGAACATTCACTTAGCTGAAGACCTTTTTCAGGGCACCGGAATCATTTGTATTTGGCGTTTATTGAATATGCACATTTCAGTGTATCCGGCGTCTTTAATAATTTTATATGCTTCATCAAAATACTGGCCAACCCGGGCAGGGAGATGAGCATCGGAATTGACGCATACCGGCACGTTTGCTTCCCTGAAAAGATGAATAAAACGAACGTCAGGGTAAAATTCACCGAGAGGCCTGTTTCTGCCGTTTGTATTTATTTCAAAAGCAACATTATGTTTTGCCATCAGAATTGCAAGGTTTCGATAAAATTGTTTAGGGTTAGAAGAATAATTATGTCCGTAAATCCTTATAAGGTCGCAATGAGCTATCAAATCAAAGAGCTCTGAAGAGACAGCTTCATAAACCAGGCTGAAATAATCATCAAAGAGTTTATCGGTATCCTTTCCCTTAAAAAAATCCTCGCTGTTGTCAATAGTTACAGTGCCCATATAATGAACAGAACCTATAATATAATCGAGCGAATAAGGCTTGAGAAATTCGGCAATCTCTTTTTCCCGTCCCGGGAAGAAATCCACTTCGAGGCCGGTTTTAATTAGAATGTCAGAACGGCTTTTGCGCAAAATATTGGTATTTTTAATATAGTCATCAACCATTGCCGGATTCATGCACCATTCAAGGTCATTGTATTCAAGGTTGAGATGTTCTGAAAACCCTATTTCACTGAACCCTTTTTTTACCGCGATGTCAATATATTCTTCAGGTCTTGCTTTTCCATCGCTGTAATCGGTATGAATATGATAATCAGTACGGTATATCATCGTTATTTTTGACAGACGTCAAAGATATTAATTTACATGAACTAATTATCAATAAAGTTGCCGATAAAAATTGTCCCATATTAGCAATATTTTGTAAAGAAATGAAATTGTCTTACATTAGCAATCTGAAAAAATTTAAACTTAAAATTCAAAATATATGATGAATATAAAGTCAACGAAAGGTATAATTGGTATCCTTACTGGAGGAGGTGATGTTCCTGGTCTTAATCCTGCCATTAGGGCGGTAACTATAAGGGCTAACAGGGAAGGCTATAAGGTTATCGGACTTAAAAGAGGCTGGGCCGGAATTATGGAAATAATAAGAGATAATAAGGCTGATAATAGCAATTGTTATCAGTTGCTTACAAATGAGGTTGTAAATAAAGCCGGACGTACAGGTGGAACATTCCTTCACACATCGCGTACAAGGCCAAGTCACGTGTCGAAAAACAGTGTTCCTGAGCATTTAAAAAACACTTATAATGCTGAAATGAATGATCTTACCCCTGAAGTTATTAAAAATCTCGAATGGCTTGGAATTGATTATCTGATTCCGATAGGCGGGGACGACACTTTAAGTTATGGGGTTCATCTTTACAGTAAGGGTGTAAAGGTTGTAGCTATTCCCAAAACTATGGATAATGATGTACCTGGTACCGATTATTGCATTGGCTTCAGCACATGTGTTACACGTACAATTCAAATGGCCAATATTTTAAGGACATCGGCCGGATCGCACGAAAGAATACTTGTTCTTGAAGTTTTCGGACGTTATGCAGGCTTCACTTCTATATTGCCTACAATGGCAGGAGCTGCACACAGGTGCGTCATTCCTGAATATAAATTCGATATCGAACGGCTTGCAGAACTCCTTGTGGACGACAGAAATGCCAATCCAAGCAAATATTCAATTGTCATAGTTTCGGAAGGTGCTATGTTTAAGGGTGGTGAAATGGTCTTTACATCCGATGAAAAAGATCCTTATGGGCATGCAAAACTTGGCGGAATAGGCGACCTTGTTTCGTTAAGATTAAAAGAGCTTTCATCGAAATTCAACAATGGGAAAACAATCAATATTATCAACCAGAGGCTTGGTTATATGGTTCGCGGTGGCGATCCGGATGCCGTTGATTCAATTGTCCCTATGGCTTACGGGAATCTGGCACTCGACCTTATTCTTAAAGGCATACATGGACGAATGATTGTTTTGAGGAACGGAAGATATGATAATGCCCCGATTGATATTGTAACTTCCCAGAAGAAAGTTGTAAACGTGGATGAATATTATAATACCGAAAGACTTAGGCCTCATTATCATAACTTTCAAATGAAGCCGTTTTTCCTCATGGCAGCCGAAGGATAAATATTTTATAAGACAATATATAAGGGGCTCAATAAAGGCCCCTTTTTTGTATATTGGATTGTAAAATTCAGCAGAAAGTATGCCAAAGGCTTTTTAATAAACTGACATTTAATACTTTTACTTACATTTGAAAAAATTTGGTTTTGGAAACAGGGGTAGTAATAAAATCAACAGGGAGCCGTTACAGAGTTCTCAGAGAAGACGGACTAATCACAGATTGTGTGATAAAAGGACGTTTCAGGGTTAAAGAGATAAATGCAACAAATCCTGTGGCTGTTGGCGATCATGTAAAGTTTACAATTGATCCCGGAACAAATACAGGCATTATTACAGAAATTGAAGAGAGAAAGAATTATATAATACGCAAAGCTTCAAATCTCTCGAAACAATATCAAATCATAGCTGCTAATGTTGACCAGGTGTTGCTGATGGTCACAATAAAAATGCCTGCAACACAACAGGAATTTATTGACAGATTTCTTGCTACATCCGAAGCTTATAGAATAAAAACTTTTCTTGTTTTTAGTAAAACCGACCTGTATACTGAGTCTGAAACAGCAAAAATGAATTATCTTATTGCTCTTTACTCAAAAATCGGATATAGTTGTTACAGCATTTCAGTAAAAACTGGAGAGAATATTAGTGCACTGGTTGAAATCCTAAAAGATAAAATAACTCTTGTTGCAGGTAATTCTGGAGTGGGTAAAAGTTCTCTGCTGAATTACCTTAATCCTTCGCTGAATCTAAAAACAGAGGAAATCTCAACATATCATGAGCAGGGTAAGCATGTAACAACTTTTCCTGAGATGTATGCTATGCCTTTTGGTGGTTTCATAATAGATACTCCAGGCATAAAAGCTTTCGGAATTATTGATATGGAAAAGAATGAGATATATCATTTTTTCCCGGAAATATTCCGTAAATCGGCGGAATGTAAGTTTCACAACTGCCTTCATGTAAATGAACCGGGATGTGCAGTCAGGCAAGCCCTCGAATCAGGAGAAATAGACAGGATGAGATATCGTAGTTATCTTAATATTCTGAAAGATGAAAACAGAAAATACAGGTAAACGATTGTGTGTATGTACAAAAATTCATCTATTTTTATGATATTATTCAAATTCATAACAGGATGAAAAGGATTCTGATAATTGTAAA
>CAZIRN010000099.1:0-8356 GCA_964541495.1 uncultured Rikenella sp.
GGGTACCTCCCATGCCTTATTGTTTTTGATGATCTTGTAAAACCTCTCCGAACTCCTTCCGTCTCCAAAAGTATACCCATTTTTATTTACCATTGTATCAGCTCTTCTTATTGCATCAAGAATCTCATTTTTATCTTCTCGTACATTTATAATGTTTGGTGAATGATGCCGGTTTTGCTGTCTTGTACCAATATTTATTGCAGTTTTACCATAAACCTCGGCTTCCCTCACTCCTGCACTTGAATTTCCTATTATGAAATCACAATTCTTCAGAAATACAAGGAAATATTCAAACCTTATTGACGGGAAAATGCGGAAATTGTTATGGTTCATCAGCACTCCCATTTCCTCCATAAGTATTTCATTTCCCATGTCATTATTCGGATAAACACCAATATATTTCCTCCCGCTTTCAATCAATGCACTGATAACTTCCCTGATATTTTTGCGGAGATTTTGCAGCTCGGTGGTAACAGGATGGTAAATAAAAATCGAGTAATTTTTGAAATCAATATTATAATGCTGTTTTACGAAATCAATGTCAGGAAGTTCATTGCTCAGCATAATATCAATATCAGGAGATCCAATATAAAATATACTCTCCGGTTTTTCACCCATTTGAATCAGTCTTTGTTTTGCATTATTGTTTGATACGAAATGCAGATGGGAAAGCTTGCTGATTGAATGCCTCAAAAGTTCATCCACTGTCCCCGAGAGTTCACCTCCTTCGATATGGCTTACAATAACATTATTCAGAGCTCCTACAATTGCACCTGCCAGAGCTTCCACCCGGTCACCGTGTACAATTATCATATCAATCATGAATTCCCTTACATAATTGCTTATGCCAAATATAGTATTCGACAGAATAATGTCCATCGGGGCTGTTCCGGTATAACTTATAAACGTAAAAATGTTCCTGAATCCGCATTTTTTAATTTCATCAACTGTATATCCGAATTTCGAAAGCATGTGCATCCCGGTAACAAAAATATGTACCTCAAACTCCGGGTCGTTCTCTAATTTAATTATCAGCGGTTTAAGTTTGCCAAAGTCAGCTCTTGTTCCTGTAACAAATAATACTTTTTTCCGTCTCATATAATCATCTCCCACTTTATCTGAGTATCATTTTTAATATCGCATGCCGCTTTTTTGCCAAGGACTTTTTCAAAATCAGCTGCCTTGATTTCTCCTGTGCCTGGCCTCTTCACCCATATGTTATCATAGCTGAAAGTCTCACCCTTTTTGATATCCTTAATTGATACCACCGAGGCAAAAGCAAAACGTATCGTAGGAGCCTCCTCCGGAACAGGCCCCTTATTCCCTTCCCTCGCATAATAAACAATTTTTGAAGCGTTTATCAACTCCTGCAAGGCTTCCGGATCCATTGAACAAATAATATCCGGTCCTTTTCTCGACATCGTATCTGTAAAATGCCTCTCTAGAATAGATGCTCCAAGAGCAACGGCTGCAATACAAGGATAGTTTGTAACCGAATGATCCGATAACCCGACAACAGCATCAGGAAATGCCTCACGGAGCTCTGTAAGAGCATTAAGCCTTATTAAATGAGGAGGAGTAGGATATATATTAGTACAATGCAGTAGAGCATAAGGTACTCGATATTCTCTTAGGATGTCAACAGCCTTTTTCACTGAATCAATTGTGTTCATCCCGGTGCTCAGTATGACAGGCTTGCCATAAGATGCAACATGCTTGATAAGCGGATAATTATTGCATTCACCTGAACCTATTTTATAAGCTTGCACTTTAAACCGGGCAAGCCTTTCAGCTGCAGCCCGTGAAAAAGGCGTACTTAAAAAAATCATACCTTTGGCTCTTACATATTCACAAAGCTCTGCTTCTTCATCCTCATCAAGAGCCGCATTCTTCATAATCTCATAAATTGAAACATCAGCATTACCCGGCTTGATTTTTTTTGCATGAATGCTCATCTCATCACTAACTACATGTGTCTGATGTTTAATAATTTCAGCTCCGGCTTTAAAAGCTGCATCTACCATCTTCTTTGCCACTTCAAGCGAGCCACCATGATTAATGCCTATCTCAGCAATAACAATTGGCTCATAATCCAGCCCTATCTTCCTGCCTTCAATTTCAATAACAGGATTTTTGTTCATCATCTCCTCATTTTTTAGCAAATACTATATTCCAGTGATCCACCCTGATAACTAATCTTCATTGTCTTCAACATAATATCCCTTTGCGTCTTTTGTATACCCATACTTTGACAGTACATAATCACCATAGAGATTATATCCATAAGTATAACCTCCATACCTTATCGTATAACCATATCTTAAACCATATCCGTAATAACCTGTAAGACTTATGTCATTTATCAGAATGCATAAATTATTCAACTTTCTCGATACATACAATTCCTGAATTATACCTAAAGTGTTTTTTGAAGTATATCTTTGTCTTACAACAAAAATATTAATATCAACATATTTTGAAACCAGCAATGCATCAGTTACAATAGCTACCGGTGGAGTATCGAGAACTATATAATCAAATCTCTTCTTTGCCTCATCGAAAAACTCTTCTATTCTTGACGAATCGAGAAGTTCAGCAGGATTAGGTGGTACCGGACCTGACTTCGCGAAATAGAAATTCTCAATTGAAGTTTTTTCCACAATATCTTCAAAATCTGCATCCATGCTCAGATATCTGCTTAAACCATTTTCATTATCCAGATTAAGTATCCTGTGTATTTTGGGCTTCCTCATATCAAGCCCTACAAGCAATACCTTCTTTCCAAGCATGGCCAATATGGCTGCAAGATTTACTGAAATAAATGTCTTGCCTTCCCCAACTACTGTTGAAGTAACAGAAATTACCGGACAGGATAAATCTCCTGTGAAGAATTTAAGAGAAGTACGAACTGACCTGAAAGATTCAGCAAGTGTTGATGAGGGTTTTTTAACAACCGGCAATTCGGTTTTAAAATCACTGTGACTTATATATCCCAGTATGGGGGCACCTGTATTCCTCTCAACATCCCTGCGATCTATAATTTTATCATTCAGGTAATCTATTATCAGAATTAATAGCATTGGTATAATTAATCCTGTGATAAAGGCAATCATATTATTTCTGGAACTCCGGGGCCTAACCTGAGTAATATTATAATATCCGGCATTGTCAATAATTTCATTTTCCGGAACATTTGAAGCCTTTGTTATTGCAGCCTCTGCCCTTTTCTCAAGCAAATAATTGTATACCGTATTGTTAAGTTCATATTTCCTCTGAATCCTTATCAGTCCCTTTTCAGTCACCGGTAATCTTGCCAGTTCAACTTCAATATTCCTTATTTTTTCATCAACTTCCTTAACCGACATGTCAAGATTTCTGACACTGTTATCAATGTTTTCCCTTAGAGCTGCCCTTACAGTCTTTATCTTTTCATCAATCAATGAAATTACCGGCAAATTTCCTGAGAGGTTCAACCCAAGCTGTGACTTCTGACTCTGGAGCGATGAAAGCTCAAGAATGAGTCTTTCCAGAACAGGATCATTTATGTCCATAATCGAAGGCGATACAATATCTCCTGTCTGATCTTTTGAATTAAGGTAATTTATAAGATAATCAAAATATCTTTTCTGAATAATAAGCGAAAACTTTTCACTCTCATACTTTTCAAGCCTCGATTTTATTGAAGACCCTTCAATCGACAGATCAACAAGCCTGTTCCTGAGCCTGAAATTCTGAAGACTGTCTTCAGCAGCCTTTAACGAATCCTGTATAGAAATAAGCTGATTATTAATAAACAATATTGTTTGTTCCGAAGCTTTGTTTTTCTTAATCAATCCCCTGTTTACATAAAGCTGCATAAGCTTGTTCAGGTAATCTATTTCTTTCTGTGGCACAGGCCCTGAAACTGAAAGAATTACCAGTGAGGCATCCTCTTCAACAGGTGTGATCCTTAGTTTCCCCCTGTATTCATTCGTAATATTATCAAGATCTGGAAAATAAAAATTATAATGATTCGAAACAGAACTATTGAAAACAAAGTTTGCTGAATCACGAAGTCTTACAGTAAAAACAAACCACCTGTCCTTTATATTGAAATCAACGCTGGAAAAGGATTCGCCGAAATGCCCTTCCCTCTCCGAATCGGAGTTACCTTTAATACCAATATTAAAAGACCTGTTATCAATTATCTTAATATAAAATCTTTCTTTCGGTTTTTCTCCTGTATAATTATCAAGTGTGACAATAAATGGAGTATCCTTGTATTTTATCTGTTCTGTTATCCCTCTCCTGCCTATAAGAATGTACACCGTATGGAATTCAGGCAAAGAATCTATAACCTCCCTGTTAAGGTCAAATGACCTGAGAATACCAATCTCATTCTTGAGATTCTGCTGGCTTTTGTAAATCTCACTGCCTGGAAAAATAGGCTGAATTCCTGAATACCCACCCAGTGTTTCATCCTTAATCAGGAGCGATGAAGAGACACTGAAAACCTCCTGTGAATACCTGTTTATTCCATATGCCAGTGTAAAAGCCAGAAAAAGTGAAATAGCAAACCAATACCAGTTGCTTAAAAAGAGTGAGATGTATCTTTTAAAGTTGATAGACTCCTCCTCCTCAAAAAGAGGCTGTATGTATTCAGTATTATTATTTTCAGCATTCTTCATCGCTAAAGATTCTTTTTAAACCATTCCATGGAATTCTTTCTCATATTATTAAAGAAATTTACTTCAAAATCAACCTTTTGTAAAATTGAGTATCAGAATCAACATGGTTATTGTACTGGTTACTGAAGTAAGTATGAATGAAATCATTGGAAGATTCATGTTAAATATTTTACTTTTTTCCGGTTCAACGATTATTACATCATTCGGCAGTATAAAATATGCTTCCGATTCAAGAATACTTTTATCCTGCAAATCCAGCCTGTATGTTTTTGTACCTTCCGGAGATGACCGTAATACAAGTACTCTGTTTCTTCTCCCGTAATCACCTACTCCCCCTGCACGCCCTATCGCTTCAAAAACAGTTAGATAATTATTGTAGTTCATATAACTTCCCGGGACTTTTACCTCCCCAAGCACAGTAAACTTAAAACTCAGTAACTTGCACTCTACCATGGCATCCCTGAAAACATTCTCTGCCTTTTCCGAAATAACCTTTCTCGCTTCTTCCGTTGTCAAACCTTCTACATGTACATACCCTATAACCGGTAAAAGAATGTTTCCTTCAGGATTAACATCGTAACCGAATATATATTGACCCGACTCACTCTGCATAATATTAGTACTCAGATTCCCTCGCGATGCTGCCAGAAAATCAGTTATCATGCCATCGGGTGTCATTGCTTTTATCGAAATATAAAGAATGTCCCGCTTCTGTATTCTGTATTCAGGAATCTGAGCAGGGAAATTACCCCGTCCCTCCGGCAAATTATTAAGATAGGTAAGTTTTTTCTGACTTGTACAGGCATATCCCGAGACCAGTGCAATAAACATTATCGTAATAAGAAATTTCATCCACGTAAAGTTTTTTCTTAAAATTTAATTATGTAAAGTTAAAATAATTCGTCTTAACCCACATTATATCGATCTTATTATACTTTCATAATAATCCAGCCTTTTAAAAATCTCTGCAGCCTGAACCACCCAGTTTAAAACAAACAATAATATTATAAAAGCTTTTAAAACAACAGATTTGCCCGCAAAATCTTTCTCCCTGTCAAACCTCGACATAAAATAACCGATAGCAGGTATAATAAACATAACCATCACCGGCATCCTGTAACGTTCCTGATACTGCCCATAAAAAACTGTTGCAATCATATAATAAAAGAAAAACAAAATATATATAAACAGATAAACACTTAAATGGGAAGAAAAGTTTTTTGTCAAATTATCAGCTAACCCAGAGGGAAAGAAAAGAATAAACATAAGTATATAAACCACAACAGGTGTAACAATTGCAGCAGCAGCCAGTAAATTATTACTCAGAAGCCCTGTAACAAGTACTTTAAAACTGGTCGACTCTGGAAATATACCGTAAGTCCGGAAAAACTTTCTGAATTGCAGGTTAAGCCATTTAAAAGGATGATGGGTTATAAAATTTTTTACTTCGTTGATTTGAAATTCATTATAATCTTTTAACCCCGGGTTCTTAATTCCATGAACGCTGCACCATACACTGAAAGCCGAATCGTAACGCTCCTCATTTTCCCGGAACAAAAAAGAACCTTCTCCGCCACCTCCTCCGTAATCAGTATGACCAAAGAAAAAAAAGGAATTGGAAATAACATTATCACGTGGCCTGGTTATTACACCTGCAGTTTCAAATAAAAAATAGAACCCTGCCATTAAAACTGCCAGAAAAAAAATCCTTTTTGCACTACCTGGTACCCCCTTCAGGTAAATTAAAACACTTCCGGCAATAAGAAACCATGGTAAATATTTCAGTTCAGGCTTAAAGAAAAAAGTAAGAAGAAAAATAACTACGGCCAGTAATCCTGATAAAATCATTTGATAAACTGCTGCGGCAGTAATATAGTACCACAAAAGGAGCAAAATCAGCGAAACAAGAAAAATCATTAATACTGGAGTATAAAATACTGACGAAAAAACAATATGCTCTGTATAAAAAGCCAGGAGAAGTAATGTTATCACACCTGGTACCGGAGATCCTGTAATTTTCCTCAAAAGAATAAAGATTATCAGCCCTGTTGCAGCCCCCGTCAAACAGTTGAAGATAAAAAACATATTCAGGTTGCCTGAAATCTTTTCCGAAAAAAAACCAAGATAACTTATCGCATATAAAAAATTTCCATTCAGCAAATAAATCTTTTCTCCCTCCTTAAGTTTTGATATTGCATCAATGTATGCAGAGTAATCTGAAAAACTGAAAAGAGTTGTTCTCTTAAAAACCAGAAGTCTTAGAAGAAAATTTAAAACCAGAAGAATAGATACGCAGATATAAAGTATGACAGGATTCTGAAATGCGTTAAATATTTTTTTTTGCAGTTCACTCATAAAAAAACGAAATTATCCTATCTGCTATCATGTTAACTTCATCTTTTTTTAATCCGTTATAAAGAGGAAGTCGTAAAAGAGTTCCCTGATATAACCTGCTGTTTCTCAGTCTCTCATACGATTTGTTCCACCCCCTGCCCGATGAATAGGGGCTCATTGCCAGAGAAGTATAATGCGTCACTGCCTGAATGCCATGATTATACAGAAATTCTTTCAGCTCTTCCATCTCTTCCTGATCTTTTAAGATTATATAAAAACTATAATAATTGAATTCCCCGACAGCCGGTAAAGGGGGAAGCTTAATATATTTTCTTATTTCCAGATCTTCAAGCAGAGAATAGTATAACTGCCACAGGAATTGTCTTTCCGCTATAATATTTTCAGCATTCTCGAGCTGCCCGAGCAGAAAAGCTGCATTCAGTTCCGACATCAGAAACGATGAGCCTGTATCCCTCCATACATAAAACGGAACTTCTCCCCTTCTGAATGCACACCTGTCAGTACCTTTCTCCCAAATAACCTCAGCTCTCGGTATAAACTTCTCATCATTGACCGAAAGCATGCCGCCCTCTCCGCAATGTATAACCTTTGTTTCATGAAAGGAAAAACAACCAAGATGACCTATTGTACCTGCAGGTCTGCCTTTATAACTGCTCCCGAATGCATGTGCAGCATCTTCAACCACCAGCAATCCATGCCTTCCGGCAATCTCCATAATCCTGTCCATATCACAAACCCTGCCACCATAATGCACCGGCACAATCACTCTTGTTTTTTCTGTAATAAGCTCTTCAATTCTCTCTTCATCCACTCCAGGATGATCTGGCCTGCTGTCAGCAAAAACAATTTCAGCACCCTGCCGTGCAAAAGCCAGTGCAGTGGAAACAAAAGTGTATTCAGGCACTATTACTTCATCCCCTGGCCCAACGCCTGTGAGAATAGCTGCCATTTCAAGAGCATCTGTGCACGAAGAGGTTAACAAAACCTTCCTGAAACCATGCAGCGACTCAATCAGTTCATGACATTTATGCGTAAAAATGCCGTTACCAGCAATATAACCACCTGAAATAGCCTGCTTTATATATTCAAGCTCCTTGCCTGAACAATACGGCCTGTTAAACGGTATCATATTTCTTTCTTCCATCCTCTATTCCATACCATCATTCCTCATCCCATGAAGAAAGGCGTGAGGAGTGAGGCGTGAGTGTTTTTCGCAGGTTATATTCTCTTTCCTGTTTCTTCCTCATCCCTCATTCCTCACTCCTCATCCCTTGAAACAGCCGGTACCCCTGCAACAACACAATCACTGAAACTCCCGAGAACCAGCGAGTGCA